>NZ_BAAFGR010000101.1:0-29727 GCF_041154655.1 Nocardia sp. JMUB6875 | reverse complement strand
CTCCCCCTCCTGGCGAGTCGCCGCCGACATGCCGTCGCGCCGCGCCCCGATCTCCACCATCACCGCCACCCCGGACGATCCGGCCGCGACCACCCGCACCACGCCGAGCACCCCCGGCCGACCGACCACTACGACGCGCCCGACCACCACCACCGAATCCCCGCGTCCCACAACCGAACCCCCGGCCACGACGACGGTTCCGGAGACGACGGTCGCGCCGACGACCCCGCCGAGCACCGATCACGCGGCCGCGGACAACGCCGACGGCTGAGCGGCCGACTCCAACCGCTGAACGGGCTCGGCCGGACCGGTCACCATTCGCCGTCTTCGACGGGCTTTCCCTTGTCGCCCAGGTGATGCACCTGGCCCGGGGTCGGGTTCTGCCAGGGCTCGTGGTCGTCGCCCAGCCAGTCGCCGACCGGGGTGACGTTCGCCAGGGGCTCGGCCGGGGCCAAATCCGTTGCGTCGGAGTCGAAATAGTCGAACCAGGGTAGGCCCGCGGCGGTGTAGGCCTTGCGGTCGACCGGGGACGGGGGTGCGGCCTCGCCGGTGATGCGCTGCCAGTCCGGCGGGGTCACCAGGTGGACGAAGAGGCGGGCGGAGGGTTGGACCGACCAGGCCTGCAGGGGGCGGTCGTCCTTGAAGATCTCCTGGCGCATGGTGTCGCCGACGCCCAGGCCCATGGCCTTGGCGTGCGGGCGCCGCTGTCCGAACAGACGGGCCGACGAACCGGGGGCGGCACTGCCGGGCGCGGGCAGCGGGGGGCCGCCGAGCCCCGGCGCGGACGGGGGCGCGCCATAGCCGGGCGGTGCGGCGCTGCCCGGGGCGGGCGCGCCGAAAGCCGGTGGCGGGCTTGGCATGGGGGCGTAGCTGATCGCGCGGACGCGTTCGGCTTCCGCGGCGCGGCGGCGTTCCTCTTCCGCCCGGCGCCAGCGCGCCAGCTCGGTGTCGTTGAGCGCGAAGTTCTGGAGCTGGATGCCGCCGTGTGTCTCCTCGCCGGTGACCTGGCCCTCCACCGTCGCGCCCAATCCCAGTGGGACCGCGACGAATTGGCGGATGGTGCCCTGGCCGGAGTTGATGCCGTCGAGCCACGGCTGCTTGGGCAGCACGACGTAGTTCTGCGGATCGCGCCCCAGCCGGTCACTCCACGGCTTGCCGGAGACCGCGCACACCTTGCCCACGCCGATCTGCAGTGCCGCGGGCTCGGTAGCGGAGAACGACAGCCACATCGCCTCCCGCAGATACATGGGCAGCATCACGCCGCCGCGCTTTGCCCACTCCTCCGGCACCGAGTCCGCGTAATCCGCGACCCGCCGCACCGGGAACTCGCCGAGCCCGGGCGGCAGGGGATGCGTCCCCTGCTCGGGCAATCGCAGCGTGCGGATGAACCGCACCCCCACCCCACCGGGAAGCACCAGCGTGTTCCCATCCAGCCGTACAGTTTCTCCGCCCACCCCTAGACCCTACGCGCGCCAATCTCCTTGCCCCCACTCAATTGCTCCACCGCCTCTCCGAAACTTCAGCGGACGGCTGGGTGCCGTGGACCGCCGGGCACCCGTCCGGCGGTCCAGTGGCGAAACAATTTTGGGCGTACCCGGGGAGTTACCCCGGTCGGCACGAGATCAGTCGTCGCGTTGGGATACGAACAAGCTCCTAGAACTCGACCAGGGTGTAGTCGCCCACGCGGTCGGTGAGGACGCGCAGGTGTTCCAAGTCGCCGCCCAGGGTGCGGGCGATGGCGGTGAGGCGGGCGACGTAGTGGCTCACCGGGTATTCGGTGGTGATGCCGATGCCGCCGTGCATCTGGATGGATTCCTGGCCGATGTGGCGGGCGGAGCGGCCCACCTGGAGGCGGGCGCGGGAGGCCGCGACCTGGTCGGCCGAGCCGTCGTCCACCGCGGCGGTGGCGTAGAGGCTCATGCTGCGGGCCAGTTCCAGCGAGACGTACATGTTCGCGGCCCGCTGGGTGAGGGTCTGGAACTTGGACAGCGTGACGCCGAACTGCTTGCGGGTCTTCAGGTATTCGGTGGTCAGGCGCAGGGCCTCCTCCATCGCGCCCAGCGATTCGGCGCACAGGCTGGCCTGCGCGGCCACCGTCACCGCGTCGACCACCGGCCGCGCGTCGCCGCCGTCGCCGAGGAGTTCGGCCGCGGCGGAGGCGAATTCGATCTGCGCGCCCCGGCGCTCGTCGAAGGTGCGGTAGCCGGTGCGGGTGACGCCCTCGGCATCGGCCGCGACCAGGAACAGGCCCAGACCGCCGCCGGGCAGGGTCGCGCTGACCACGAGCTGGTCGGCGCAGTCGCCGTGCGGCACCGGGTTCTTGACGCCGGTGACCCGGTAGGTGTCGCCGTCGAGCACCGCGGTGGTGGCGAGTTCGCTTGCGGGCCAGCGGCTTCCGGGCTCGGCATCGGCGAAGGCCAGCAGGGTCTCCCCCGCGACCAGCCCCGGCAGCACGCGCTCGCGCTGATCGGCCGTGCCCGCGCGGGCCACCAGACCGCCCGGCACCAGCACGGCGTCGAGCAGCGGTTCGGGCGCGTTGCGGCGGCCGAGCTCCTCCATGACGACCATGGTCTCGACCGGTCCGGCCCCGACGCCGCCGTCCTCCTCGCTGAAAGCCAGTCCGAGGACGCCCAGTTCGGCGAGCTGCCGCCACACCTCGCGGCTCCAGCCCAGGTCGGTGTCGGTGACCTTCAGCAGTTTCTCCGGGTCGTAGGCGCGGCCCAGCAGGTCCCGGACCGTATCGCGCAGCATGACCTGTTCATCGGTGAGTTCGAAATCCATGGCGGCGGCTCACAATCCGAGGATGGTGGAGGCGATGATGGTGCGCTGCACCTCGCTGGAGCCTCCGTAGATGGTGGTCTTGCGGTAGTTGAGGTAGCCCGGACCGCTGCGCTGCGCCCAGCCGGGCGAGGCGATATCGCCGGCGTGCACCGGCAACGCGTCGGGTCCGGCGATGTCGAGCAGCAGTTCGGTGGCGGCCTGCTGCAGCTCCGAACCCTTCAGCTTCAGCACCGAGGACGCCGGATTCGGCTTGTCGCCGGTGGAATTCGACACCACGCGCATGAGCGTGAGCTCGAGGGCCAGCAGCTCGTTCTCTATTTCGGCGATCCGCGCGGCGAACACCGGATCCTCCAGCAGCGTGCCATTGCCCGAACGGATCTGCGCCGCATACTCCTTCGCGACGCCCAGCTTCACCTTGGTGCGCCCGACGCCGGTAATACCGGTGCGCTCGTTGCCGAGCAGGAACTTGGCGTAGGTCCAGCCCATGTTCTCCTCGCCGACCAGCTGATCGGCAGGGACCCGGACGTTCTCGAAGAAGACCTCGTTGACCTCGTGGTGGCCGTCGATGAGCTTGATCGGGCGAATCGTCACGCCGGGCGTCTTCACATCGAAGAGCAGCATCGAGATGCCCGCCTGCTTCTTGGCGGCCGGATCGGTGCGCACCAGGCAGAAGATCCAGTCGGCGTACTGGGCCAGCGTGGTCCAGATCTTCTGGCCGTTGACGATGTAGGAGTCGCCGTCGCGCCCCGCGGTGGTGCGCAGCGAGGCCAGGTCCGACCCCGCGTCGGGCTCGGAAAAGCCCTGGCACCACCAGATGTCGAGGTTGGCGGTCGGCGGCAGGAAGCGCTGCTTCATCTCCTCCGAACCGAACTGGGCGATCACCGGCCCGATCATCTGGGCGTTGAAGGTGAGCGGCTCGGGCACCGAGGCCAGCTGCATCTCGTCTTCCCAGAGGTGGCGCTGCATGGGCGTCCAGTCCTTGCCGCCCCACTGGACCGGCCATTTCGGCACGGCCAGGCCGTTCTCGTTGAGGATGCGGTGGGTGGTGACGATGTCATCGCGAGAGAGTTCGAGACCGTACTTCACGCGGTCGCGGATCTCCGCCGGGATCTTGGTCCGGTAGAACTCGCGCAGTTCGTCCCGGAATTTCACCTCATCGGGTGATAGGGCCAGCTTCATTGCTTCTCCCGAGCGTCGCTGTGATGTCGCCAATAAACTTACCCCCCGGTAATGAGTTGGCTGTCAGCCGGATCACACCGACCGGACGGCTCGGCGCAGCGGCTCCAGACCAGAGCTGGTACGTTGCCGGTGAATCCGTACCCGACGCAGGAGCAGTACGAGTGAACGGTTGGACCCTGTCCCGGCGCGCCCTGGCGGTCGCCGCCCTTTCCGCCACCGCGGTTCTCGGCGCTACGAGCACAGCTACCGCCGATCAGCCGAAGAGCCCCGTCGACTCCGCTCTGGACCAGCTCACCCACGAGGTGAGCGACAGCGTCGCGGGCAAGACCGCGGTCGCGAACATGGCCAAGACCGCTCAGCTGGTGGCCGCCGCGAAGCTGGAGAACATTCAGTTCACGCCGTTCTCCTACCTCGCGCCCACCCTCGGCTGCGGCTTCAATATGCCGTTCAGCCTCACCCAGGCCATGGCGGTCAGCGGTGTCACCACCCAGAACAAGACCGAGATCGCCCTGCCCGCGGGCAATGTCAGCTTCCAGGCGATGGCGCAGCAGAACGGCTTCCCGCTCAACTCCGGCCTGACGGTGGCCTGGCTGAACGTGAACAACGGCCGCAGCGGCATCACCGCGCTCGACGACCGCACCGAATACAACCTCCCGGCGCTGTCCAAGACCGTGGACGCGGGCGCGGGCAATGTCATCGCCTCGCTGTGGGGCACCATCGACTACCCGAACGCGCGCTGCGTGGTGCTGCCGACGGTCGGCCTGTTCTCCGTCGCCGACACCCCGCCGCCCGCGCCGCAGGTCGATCCGGCCAAGCCGGAGTCGTCGGCCCCGACCACCTCGGCCACGCCGACCACCCCGGCGACGCCGACCACCCCGGCCCAGGCTCCGGACAGCCCGGCCGCCACCGCTCCCGACGCCGGTTCCGGCACTCCCGCCAACTGACGACCCACTCCGTCATTCCGGCGCGCTCTTGGCCGGAATCTACTCGGCCGCAGGTGGATTCCGGCCAAAAGCATGCCGGAATGACGAGCGCCCAGGTGCCGGAATGACAAACGCCCGCATCCTTACCGGATGCGGGCGTTTCGTTTGTCCGTGCCGACTACGCGCGCGGCTTGCGGCGCTCGTAGCGCGGCTTGCTGTCGCGGAACTCGCGGCGCGGGGCGCGGCTCATGGCGCGCTGTCCCGGCGGGCCCTGGTCCAGCTGCAGCTGAATCAGCTGACCGCTGATCCGGGTGCGGGCCAACGCGTTCAGGGTCTCGTCCGACAGATCGGCGGGCAGCTCCACCAGCGAGTGGTCGGGGCGGATGCTGATATGCCCGAAGTCGCTGCGGCGTAGGCCGCCCTCATTGGCGATGGCGCCCACGATCGCGCCGGGCGCGACCTTGTGCCGCTTGCCGACCGAGATCCGGTAGGTGGCCAGCTCGGCCCCGGTCTGGCGGTGCTTGGACGGCTCGCGGCGCTCGCGCGGTCCACGATCGTCGAAGGCGCGCGGGCCGCGGTCGCGATCCCGGTCCCGGTCGCGGCGCTCGCGCGGCGCGGGCTCCGGATCGGGCTCCATGAAGAAGGTGTCGCCCTCGTGGCCACCGACCGCGAGCGCCGCGGCGATGTCCACCAGCGGAATATTGTGCTCGCGCTCGTATTCCTCGATGAGCTTGCGGAACAGCGGCACGTTCGCCGAGTTCAGGTTCTCGGTGATGGCGTCGTGGAACTTGGTGACGCGCTGCGCGTTCACGTCCTCGACGCTGGGCAGCTGCATCTCGGTGACCTGCTGGCGGGTGGCGCGCTCGATGGCGTCGAGCAGGCGGCGCTCGCGCGGGGCCACGAACAGCAGCGCGTCACCGGAGCGGCCCGCGCGGCCGGTGCGGCCGATGCGGTGCACGTAGGACTCGGTGTCGTGCGGGATGTCGTAGTTCACGACGTGCGAGATGCGCTCCACGTCCAGGCCGCGGGCGGCCACGTCGGTGGCGACCAGGATGTCGAGCACGCCCGACTTGAGCTGGCCGATGGTCCGCTCACGCTGCGCCTGCGCGATATCGCCGTTGATGGCGGCCGCGGAATACCCACGCGCGCGCAACTTTTCGGCCAGCTCCTCGGTGGCCTGCTTGGTGCGCACGAAGATGATCATGGCCTCGAAGGGCTCGACCTCGAGGATGCGGGTCAGCGCGTCCAGCTTGCGCTGGTAGGACACCAGCACCCAGCGCTGGGTGATGTTGGTGTTGGTGGAGGTCTTGGTCTTGACCGTGATCTCGACCGGTTCCTTCAGGTACTGCTTGGAGATCTTGCGGATCGCGGTCGGCATGGTGGCCGAGAACAGCGCGACCTGCTTCTGCTCGGGCGTGTCGCGCAGGATGCGTTCCACGTCCTCCTGGAAGCCCATCTTGAGCATCTCGTCGGCCTCGTCGAGCACCAGGTACTGCAGCTCGGACAGGTCGAGGGTGCCGCGCTCGAGGTGATCGATGACGCGACCCGGGGTGCCGACCACCACCTGGGCGCCGCGCCGCAGACCCGAGAGCTGGACCGCGTAGTTCTGGCCGCCGTAGATGGGCAGCACGTGCACGCCGGGCATGTGGGTGGCGTACCGGCCGAACGCCTCCGCCACCTGGATGGCCAGTTCGCGGGTCGGGGCCAGCACCAGCGCCTTGGGCGCCTTGCCGCTCTCGTTCAGCCCCTGGAGCACGGGGATGGCGAAGGCGGCGGTCTTACCGGTACCGGTCTGGGCCAGACCCACCACGTCACGACCCTCGAGCAGCGGCGGAATCGTCGCCGCCTGAATGGGCGACGGCGATTCGTAACCGACATCCGCGATGGCCCGCAGAATGCGGTCATCGAGGCCGAGATCGGTGAAGGACGGGCCGGAAACGTCCCTCTCGTCGTCAGTGGGAACGCTGTCGGCCGGTGAGGTACTCATCGGGAGGGATTTTACTGCCTGCTAGCTGCGGGGTTGACCATCGGGTGAATACCCTGGGAGTCGTGCATCCGGACAACTCGCCCGCGCCCTCCGTCTCGGCCCCCGTCGGTTCCGCCTCCGGACTCGGCAATACCGAAGCCACACCCGTGCGCAATTACGTCACCGGAACCCTGGCCACGGAGGATGCGGCCAGCTCGGGAGCGGTGGCCACGGCCATTCACGAATCCGCTCCGCTACCCGCGCCGAGCGAGCCGGCGGAACCGGCGGGCGCGGTGGATGTGGCGGTGGTGCAGTTCGATCCGCACACCGACACCGTGGCCAATCTCACCGCACTGCGCGCGGAGGTCAAGGCGGCCAGCGAACTCGGGGCAAAGGTGGTGGTCGCGCCCGAGTATTCGATGTTCGCGACCAAGCGCCTCGACGAGCGGGTGCTGGCCGCGGCCGAGCCGCTGACCGGTCCGTTCGTCACCGGATTGCGTGGCATCGCAGCGGAATTCGGGGTGCACGTGGTGGCGGGCGTGGTCGAGTCCGGTGGTCCGGACGAGCCCGCCGGGCACGTCTACAACACGCTCGTGGCCGCCACGCCGGACGCCGAATTCGCCGCCGTCTACCGCAAGGTGCACCTCTACGACGCCTTCGGCTCCCGCGAATCCGATCTGCTGCTGCCCGGCGCGCTGGGCCAGTCCCAGACCTTCACGGTCGAGGGCGTCGTGTTCGGCCTGCAGACCTGCTTCGATCTGCGCTTCCCCGAAGGCATTCGGCGCCTGGCCGCCGCGGGCGCGCATGTGCTGTTGCTGCCCGCGCAGTGGATTCCCGGTCCCGGCAAGGTCGATCAGTGGACGACGCTGCTGCGCGCGCGGGCCATCGAGAACACCATGTACGTGGCCGCCGCGGATCAGGCCGCGCCGCGCGGCTCGGGCGCCTCCATGATCGTCTCCCCCACCGGTGCGGTGCTGGCCGAACTCGGCGACCAACCCGGCATTGCCACCGGGCGTGTCGACCTGGCGCACCTGACGGAGGTCCGGACCACCAATCCGAGTCTGGCGCTGCGCAGATACACCATTCGCGGCGAATAACGCGCGGGCCCACCGGGCTGGCGGAACTAGACTGAACAGCAATGATCTATCCGGATCGGGGGGCTGCCGGACGCACGCTGGGTGACAGGCTGGAGCACCTGCGCGCGGCGGATCCCTTGGTGCTGGGGCTGCCGCGCGGCGGGGTTCCGGTGGCCGTCGCCGTATGGGAGGCGATCGGCGGTGACGTGGATGTGCTGCTGGTGCGCAAGCTCGGGGTGCCGTGGCAGCCGGAACTCGCCATGGGGGCCATCGGCGAGGACGGCGTGCGGGTGCTCAATCGCGACGTCATGCTCCATACGGGGGTGACCGTCGAACAGCTCTCGGCCGTCGAAGGACTGGAGCGGACCGAACTGGAACGACGGCGGCGGGTGCTGCGGGCCGAGCCGCCGATTCCGTTGAAGGACCGGACCGTGGTGATCGTCGATGACGGCATGGCCACCGGTGCGACCGTGGCCGCCGGGTGCGAGATCGCGCGGCTGCACGAACCGCGGCGGGTGGTGGTGGCGGTGCCGGTGTCCTCGATCGAAGCGCTGCACCGGATTCGGTCGGTCGCCGATGAGGTGGTGTGCCCGCTGGTGCCGCGCGCTCTGGGCGGGGTCGGCGGGGCGTATCGGGATTTCCACCAGCTCACCGACGAGGAAGTGGTGGGGCTGCTCGCCGGGACCCGGCGCGGGGATCAGTGAATCCGGGTGATTCAGTGAACCTCGGTGATGCCCTTGCGGTGTCGCTGCGCGAGCTCGGCGTAGATGGCGGGGTTCATCTTCACCCACATCTCGGCCGCGGTCCCCGCCAGCGGCTTCTTCACCTCGGCGGGTGAGCCCGCGGCCAGCACGCCGTCCGGGATCTCCTGCCCGGGCCCGACCAGCGAGTGCGCCGCGATCATCACGCCGCTGCCGATCTTCGCCATGTCCAGCACCGTACTGCCGTTGCCCACAATCGATTCCGCGCCCAGCGTGGCGCCGTGGAACACCACCGAATGCGCGATGGTGGAACCCGCGCCGATCTCCACGGTCACGTCCTGCGGCACGTGGATCACGGCATTGTCCTGCACGTTCGCGCGTTCGCGAATGATGATGGGAGCGAAGTCGGCGCGCAGCACCGCGCCGTACCAGACCGAGGCTCCGGCCTCGACGCGGACGTCACCGATGAGGGTCGCGGTGGGCGCGATGAAGGCGGTCGGATCGACGGTGGGCCGCTTGCCTTCGAATTCGTAGAGTGGCACGCCACCCACCGTAATCCGCTAGACCAGTAGCCGCGCGTGCACGAAATCCACGATCTCCGAGGTCACTTCGGCGTGCACGGGTTCGTGCAGCAGATCGTGCCCGGCGTTCGGATAGGTGTGGAAGCGCGCGCCGACCTGAACCGACCAGTCGCGAACCGGCTCGAGCGGGGCGCGACGATCGTCGGCGCCGTGCACGATCAGCACCGGCAGCCCCTCGGGCAGCCGCGGTCCGGGCCAGTCGGATTCCTGCTCGGTCGCCACCGCGGCCCGCGAGCGGGAACCGAGATGGGCGCGAGCCCGATTCGGGGTCGCGGCACCGCGCGCGGACTTGGGCGACTTGCCCTCCAGCACCGCCTTGGGCGTGCCGGACAGCACCAGGCCCGGGTATTCACCCGGATCCGCGTCGCGCAAAACGGCCAGGGTGGTGGCCGCGCCGAGGGAGTGGCCCATCAGGAAGGGAGTGGAATTCGCCTGCGCGCGAACCGCGTCCAGGAACATCCGGGCATCGTCGGCCAGTTCGTGGATGGTGCCCGGCCGCTCCGGGTCCCCTTCGCTGAGACCGTGCCCGGAGGTGTCCAGGGCCCAGAGTTCGATTCCCTGGGCGGCGAGCGCCCTGGCGAACCGGTGGTAGTGCGCGCTGTGCTGGCCGATTCCGGGCAATAGGGCCAGCACGGCCTGTGCATTGTCGAGCTGCCATCGACGGTAGTGAAGGCGGCCGCGAGCGCCCGCGAGGTAGAGCATCGGGAGATTGTGACAGACCTCGGGCGCCCGTGGGGGTGCTCCGTTCGGGCAACCGGTGAGTAATGAGCGAAGTCAGCGAATCGCGGCGCGCACCAGATGCGGGCCGGGCCGATCCGGGTGCCATTCGATGTCCAGGTAGCGGCCCAGCGCTTCGCCGGGGCCGAGGTCCTCGACCACGGTGAGACCGGCCTCGCGCAGTTCGGCCGCGATCTCGTCGGCGGTGAAGAAGGTGATCCAGCGCTCGCCGATGGCGGCCAGGCGGCGCTCGCGCGCCTCGGCGGCCGCGATCTGCTCGGGGGTGACCGGGGTGTACGGGACCCCGTAGTCGAGCACCAGCTCGGTGCCGGGCGCCAGGCCGCCGATGGTGTCCAGGGTGGCGGCGATGGCGGGGCGGGTGAGGTAGACGGTGACGCCGAGCCAGATCACGAAGGCCGGTTTCGCGGTGTCGAAATCGCTTGCGGTCAGCACGTGTTCGAGGGTGTCGCGTTCGAAGTCGACGCCCAGGTAGGTGACCGAATCCGGGATGGCGATGCCGGTGTCGGCCAGCCGCTTGCGCTTCCAGGCCTGGGTGTCGGGGTGGTCGACCTCGAAGACGCGCAGGCCCGGATGCGGATTGCGGTAGGCGAAGGTGTCCAGGCCCGCGCCCAGGATCAGTGCCTGGCGCACGCCCGCGCGGTAGGCGTCGGCGAGTGCGTCCTCGGTGTAGCGGGAGCGCGCGGCGATGAACAACCGGATGCCGCGCCCGGCGACCTCGTCCACGCGACCGTCGGGGTCATTGCCGAAGGTGACGATCACCGCCGCCAGCGGATCGCGGAAGATACTGGCGCCGTCCAGGGTCTGATGGTCGGCGCGGTACCGGGCAGCGCCGAGGGCGGTGCGGCTGGGTTCACCGTTCTGCACGAGGGGACTCCCTTCAACGCCTCCACCCTAGGGGCGACACGCCGGTATGGCGATCCGAACATCTCGCGCGCGACCGGCTCGGAGGCCGCCGCCCCGGACCGCGCCGCGCGCGAGTCGCGTTGTCCCCCAACATCGCCCGCAAACGCGCGCTGACGTGCGCGGCTCGCGGCCGGTCCGGCGCGGCGCGCGCGGCCTCCCCGGCGGCACATCACACCGCCCGCAGTCATTACGCTATGGCGCGACTCGGCCACGCTCAGGCGTCCTTCCGGCCGGGTGCGGGTGTCGGCGGAGGAGAGGCACAGGAGGGCCGCGATTGATGCTGTTCGGTGATCGTGTCGTGTGCAGCACCGGTGACCTGGTGACAGCGGCGCGCTGTGAGTTCGCGCTGCTGCGTGCGCTCGACGCCGAACTCGGTCTGGTGACGCCGGTGGACGGCCAGTCACCCGGCGCGCTGACCCGCACCCTCGATCCGGCCGTCGAACACCGCCTGGCCGATCTGCGCGACCGGCACGGGCGGGCCGTCACCCGCATTCGTCCGACCCCGGCCGCCGCGGCGGCGCTGGGCGAGGCGCACTCCCCGGTGGTGCCCGACGACCTACGCGACGCGGCGCGCACGGCGCTACGCGACGCACACGACGAAACGCTGGCGGCCCTGCGCGCGGATGCCGAGGCGGTGGCCGGGGCCGTCGTCTTCGATGGCGATTTCGCCGCCCGCTGCGAGTTCCTGGTGCGCGACCATTCGCCGGAGACCCATGACTACGTGGTGACCGGGGTGGCCGGGCGGCGGGATCGGATCGCGACGCTGCTGGGGCTGGCCGCCATGGCGGAGGCGCTGCGGCGCAATGGTTTCCGGGCCGCGCCGCACGCGCGGATCTGGGAGGACGGGGTCGCGATCACCCATCCGCTGGCCGATATGGCGGTCGTCTACCAGGCCCGGCTGGCGCGACTGAACCTGATCGTGGACACCAAGCTCGGCGAGTTGCTGCCGGTGCAATGGGGCGACCGCCGCTTCCTGGCCTGCGGCCACTGCCCCACCTGCACCGCCGAACTCGAGGCCCGCCGCGACCTGCTGCTGGTCGCGGGCATGCGCCCCGCCACCCGCGCCCACCTGCGCGACGCCGGCATCACCACCCTCGACCGGCTGGCCGTCGCCGACGCCGCCGTCACCGGCATCCCCGCCGCCACCCTGACCACCCTGCGCCGCCAGGCCGAGGTCCAGATCCTTCGCGAACGCACCGCCCGCCCGGTGCACGCCCTGATCGACCCGGCCGCCCTCGCCGCCCTCCCCGCCCCGACCCCCGGCGACCTCTTCGTGAGCGTCACCCCGGCCGCCGGTATCGACGAAGCCTGGACCGGAAACATCGGAACCGTCCGCGCCACAGGCGATCTCGTGGTTCGGATCGGATCGGCCGGTGCCGTCAAACAGACCGCGGTCACCCACGCCGAGTTCGCCGGTCATTCCGGTGCGGGCGGATCGGATCCCACCGCCGAATCCTCCGAGCGGGCCGCCGAGGACGTTGCCGAGCAGTGTCAGCGCGCGGCCGTGGCGACCGCCGAACCCGGCCCGGTGCCCGGGGTCAGCACCGTACCGCTGGGGTTCGTGCCGACGCCCGCGACGCCGAAGCCGGAGCGCACCTTCGTGATTCGCGCGGACAACCCTGAGGCAACGATGCGGCGGCGGGATGATGCCGATGCGCTGCTGGAGTTCCTGATGGAGCGCGAGCGCGAGTGTCCGGAGTTGCGGATTCACCACTATCGCGGGGATCTGCGCGGGCTGCTGCACGCCATCGGGGAACGGGATTCCGAGGGTGAGGATGTGGTGGCCGAGTTGCTGCCCACCCTGGTGGATCTGTATCCGCTGGTGCGGGCGGCGCTGGTGGTCGGCGAGCGGTCCTACGACCTGCATCAGCTGCCGCCGAATCAGGAGGAGCGCGAGGGCGGGGCGGAAGCCGTACTGCGCCTGCGGGATTGGCTGCTGGAGCTGGCGGCCGAGCATCAGGTGCGGCCGAGCCGGCGCTGGACCTACGACTACGCCGAGACCGGGCCCGACGAAATCGAGGCGGCGCTGCGGGAATTCGCGGAGAGCGACGGCCCGGATCGCGGCGAGGCGCAGGAGGCGGCCGGGCTGGCGGCCGCGGCGCTGGGCTACCACCGGCGCGAGCGGCGGCCGCTGCGCTGGGCGCACGATGACCGGCTCGATCACCCGGTCTCCGAATGGGCCGATA
Organism: Nocardia sp. JMUB6875; assembly: GCF_041154655.1. Lineage (NCBI taxonomy): Bacteria > Bacillati > Actinomycetota > Actinomycetes > Mycobacteriales > Nocardiaceae > Nocardia > Nocardia sp. JMUB6875. Next base: position 16,693 of record NZ_BAAFGR010000101.1, on the reverse strand, counting down.
CCGCAGGGGTTCTCGTCGCCGACTCGGGTTCGGTGGACACCGACTGGCACAGCACCGGGCAGCGGCCCACCATGCGGCGCTATCTCACCCTCACCGGACGCCTCGGCACCGGCAACGCGCCCCCGCCGGGCACCCCGGTGCTCACGCTCTACGACCGCCCCGCACCGGGCATGACCGCCCTGCCCGGCATCCGGGCGACCGCGCACGCCACCGTGCTCGGCTGCGCGCTGGACACCAATTTCGAGGACGTCGTGCGCGTGGTGGAGACCCTGCCCGAGGGCTGCGAGCCCTACGCGGACCTACCCACCGCCATCGCGCCCTGCCCGCCCGGCCACGACATCCATCTCACGGAAGCCTTGGAGGACACCGCACATCAGCTGCTGGTGACCCTGCCCCAGGTGCCCGAGACCGCCGTCTTCGACATCCTCTGCCGCCGCCCGCCCCGGCTGCGCTCCGGTGACGCGCTGCCCGAGGTCTTCGGCGATCACGCCGCCGCCGTCACCGCGGCCGTACTGGCCCTGGACAATTCGTATGTGGCCGTGCAGGGCCCGCCCGGCACCGGCAAGACCGATACCACCGCCCGCGCCGTGGAAAGGCTTGTCACCCGGTACAAGTGGCGCGTCGGCGTGATCGCGCGCTCGCACCAGGTGGTCGAGCACGTGCTCGACGCCGTGGTGCAGGTGGGCGTGCTGCCCGAACTGGTGGCCAAGGCCGATGCCCGCTCGGTCGCCTCGGAATGGCTGCCCATCGAGGCGTCGCGCTATCAGCGCTTCCTCGACAATGCCGTGAACGGCTGTGTGGTGGGCGGACTTTCGAGCGATTTCACCGATCCCGAGCGCATCCCCCGCGACAGCCTGGACCTGCTGGTCATCGTGGACGCGGGCAAGTTCCCGCTGGCCGAGGCGGTGGCCGTGGCGGTGGCCGCCCGCAACCTGCTGCTGGTCGGCGATCCCGCGCCGCCCTCGGGCCGGGGCGCGCATCCCGAGCCCATCGCCGAATCCGTGCTCGGCCGCCTGCTCGGCCCGCACCGCACCCTGCCCGCCGCGCACGGATATTTCCTGGACCGCACCTGGCGCATGCATCCGCGCATGTGCGGCCCGGTGTCGCGGCTGCGCTACGACAATCGGCTGCGCTCCAACGAAACCGTCACCCTGGCACGGGAACTCGACGGCATCCCGCCGGGCGTGCGCACGGTGCCGGTGGAGCATCACGGCAACAGCACCGAATCCGCCGAGGAGGCCAGGGAAATCGTGCGCCAGGTGCGCACCCTGCTCGGCCTGCCCTGGCACACCGGCGCGCTCACCCGCCGCCTGCACCCGCACGACATCCTGGTGGTCGCGCCCTATCACGCGCAGGTGGCGCGCATCCGAACCCTGCTGTCGCGGGCCAGGATCGAGGACGTGCTGGTCGGCACCCCCGACCATTTCCAGGGCCGCGAGGCCGCGGTGGTGCTGGTCTCCATGACCACCTCCGCCCCGGAGGACGCCCCGCACGGCATCGGCGCACTGCTGTCGCGGCACTGGCTGACCAGCGCCATCTCGCGCGCCATGTGGTCGGCCATCATCGTGCGCTCACCGCTGCTGACCGAATACCTCCCGGCCACCACGGCCGAGCTGTCGGACCTGGCGGCGGTCCTGCAACTCGACCGGGTCTGATCCCCCTCGTCAGCCGAAGTTGTGGCCTTCACCGCGATAGGTGGGCACCGTCGTGCGCGAGCCATCGCCGTCGACCAGGTGGACCTCGTTGAACCGCTCGCACAGCTCGCCCGCCTTGGCGTGCCGGAACCAGACGCGATCGCCGATCTGCAATCCGTCGGCACCCGTCACCGGCGTCTGCACCTCACCGGCCCCCTCGGTGCCGATCAGCTTCAAACCCTTGGGCCACACCGGCTTCGGAACACGCGACGCGCCCGCCGGACCGGATGCGATGTAGCCGCCGGAGAAGACGGTGGCGATGCCCGGCGCGGGCCGCCGCAGCACCGGCGCGGCGAAGTACATGGACGGCCGCTTCGCGAGATTGCGGTAGCCGTCGAACAAGGTCGGCAGATACAGACCCGACCCGGCGGTCACCTCGGTGACATCCGGATCGCTGATGCTGACCTCGATGGATCCGGTGCCGCCGCTGTTGACCAGCTCGAGCTCACCGATGCGCGAGCGCACCGCGTCGACCACTGCGCGGCGGCGCTTGCCGATCTCGTCGGCGGACAGCTTCTTCACCAGGCGCACAGCGGGATTGGAGTCGGGCAGGCCCGCGATCTGCGCCTCGTAGGTCATCAGCCCCACGACTCGGAAACCGCGCGAACGGGTTTCGGCGGCCAGTTCGGAAGCCTGCTCCGGGGTGCGGATCGGCGAACGGCGCACACCCAGGTGGATCGGCCCGATGCGCAACGAGGCGTCGACATCCAGACACACACGGGGAGCGACCTTTTCGCTACCGACGGCGTCGCGGATCAGATCCAGCTGGTCGACGTCGTCGACCATGAGCGTGATGGAATCCAGCAGCAGCGGATCGGCCGCGAGTTCGGCCAGCGCGTGCCGGTCCACGGTGGGATACCCGAGCAGCACATCGCGCGCGCCCTCGCGCACCAGCCAGATGGCTTCGCGCAGTGAGTAACCCATGATGCCCGCGAATCCGCCGGAGGCCGTGAGCTTGGGCCCCAGCACTTCCTCGAGCACGGCGCGGCAGCGCACGGATTTACTGGCCACCCGGATCGGCACGCCGCGGGCGCGGCTCACCAGGTCGGCGGCATTGGCGCGCAGGGCGGTCATATCGACCGCGGCCAGCGGGGGCTCCAGATCGGCGGTGGCCGCGTGCAGCCCGCTGATCGGCGACGGATCGGTCACCAGATCATTCGACCACGAACTTGGTCACTCGTCCAGCATTAGTTCCGGAGCAGATCCCATCGGTTCTAGGGCAGGTCCACAGCCTTCGTGGACAGGTAGGACACCAGATCGTCGAGTACGACGAGCGAGATCTCGTCATCGCAATCGGCGAGCCAGCGCAGCACCATGCCCTGGATGACGGCCAGCAGGTAGGCCGCGATCGCCTCCACCGGCTCCAGCCACTGGGTGCCCGAGCGCCGCGCGCACAGGTCCAGGAACGAGGTGACATCGGCGTCCAGATCCCGGAACATGGCCGTGGCCACCGGGTCCGGCACGCATGCCGCCTGATTCTCCCAGCGCGCCCGCAACACGGCCAGCGTGGACTCGTAGGCCCGCAGTTGCCGATCCGGATGCGATTTCAAGATCGGCCACAACGTGCTGACACCCGCGTGCAGCAGGATGCGCAGGGCGCGGTTACCGCTGAAGTCGAGCGACCCGGCCGTCTTTTCGATGGCCTCGGTCATGGCCGGACGAAGTCCGACCTGGGTGATTTCTCCACTTGCGCTCAACGACGACTCCCTTTGGCGAAAGAACTCGCGCGGCGGCTCCGGGACCCGGAGGTCACGACGCCCGCGCGGTTCGCTCAACGGGTGGCTAGATCGGCGCTGATCTTCCGGTCAGTACCCCGGAGTACCCGTTCAACGGGTATCGATGTTACGTCGTTTTTCGGCTTCGTAACCAGCTTTGATAGCCAGTTACGTACCTGAAGAATGTTTTGTTACCCAATTGGAACAGGCCCGCGATCGGATGGGAATGATCAAATTGAACGATCGCCTGGTAAAGCCGTTGATAGGACCACTCGGTATTTTAAGGACGGGTGTGCGCCGAAACATAGCGTCTGTGCGCGAGCCCACACCCGGGGACGAGAATGCGACCCGCAGTTAGCCTGACGGTGTGACTTCTGCGCGCCCTGACCAATTCCTGATCTCCGGCACCTTCAATTTCCGCGACCTGGGCGGTGCCCGCACCTTCGACGGGCGTCAGGTCCGCGAGGGCGTCCTACTCCGGTCGGCCCAGCTCAGCCGTCTGGACGAGGCGGGCCTGGCCACGCTGAACGCGCTCGGGGTCACCGATGTACACGATCTGCGCGGACTCGCCGAGATCGACTTCATCGGCCACGACGTGGTGCCGGACGGGGTTCGCCTGCGGATCACGCCCTTCGACTCGCGCATGGGCGAGACCCCGCCGCACGAGGCCCGCCGCAACACCACCGCGGCCGCCCACATGCTCGAGGTCTACCGGATGTTCCCGGCCCTGCCCGAGGCACACACCGCCATCAAGTCGCTGGCCGAATCCGTGCTGGCCGGCACCGCGCTGGTGCACTGCGCCGCGGGCAAGGACCGCACCGGCTGGGCGGTCGCCACCCTGCTGCGGGCGGTCGACGTGACCGAGGAGGACGTCTACGCCGACTACCTGCTCAGCAATGACGCGGTGCCGACGCTGCGCTCGTTCATGGCCGCGGGCACGTCGGAGGAACTCTCCGACGACCTGCTCGGCGTGAAGCCCGAGTACCTGGAGTCGGCCACCCGCTCGATGCTCGACATGTACGGCGGCATCGAGGGCTACCTCGCCGAGATCGGCATCGCGCCGGAGATGCGCGACGCCCTGCGGGCGCGGCTGCTCGACTAGTCCACCAGGGCCTGCCGGACCAGACCGTCCGCGTCGATGCTGACCTGGTTGCCGGTATGGAACCAGGTCCCCGTGAAACGGGACTCGGTGGTCTGCGGGTCGTTCCAGTAGCGCGGGGCGACATTGGGTCCGCGACAGAGCAATTCGCCGTGACCGGTGTCCGCGCGCGGACCCCACAGGGCGAGTTCGGTTCCGCCGAAGGCGAATCCGAGCGTGTCGCGGCCCGGCGCGGCCCCGCCGAAATCGAATGCGGTGTCGTCACGGGCGAGGCCGATACCCGACGTCTCGGTCGCGCCCCACACCGACCACTGACGGGCCTCCGGGAACACCTCGCGCAGGCTGGCCGACACCGCCGCGCAGGCGGCCGGATCGGCGGCGGCCAATTCGGCCCGGTGCCCGGCGCTGCAGATCTGGCGCACCCGCTCCACCCGCAATCCGGCCAGACCGGGCAGCAGCCCAGCGAAGATGCGGGGTGTCGCCGAAACCATGTCGATGCGTTCGGCGACAAGGGCTTCCGGCACCGCGGACCGGTCCGGGGTGAGCACCACGGTGCCGCCGACGGCGAAGGTGGGCAGCAGCTGGTCCACGCAGCCGCTGGCGTGCGCGAGCGGCAGCAGCACCAGATTGCGCAGGCCGTCGGTGGGCAGCTCCAGCGCGCCGACCACGGAACGGATGGCGGAGAGCAGGTTCTCGTTGGTCAGCTCGACTCCGCGCGGGCCGGTCCCGAGGCAGGGGCTGGTGTAGCAGAGCAGCGCCAGCTCGCCCAGGGACGCGCCGTCGTCGATGAAGGCCGCGGCATCGGGCATGGCCTCGCGGTACCCGGCCGCCCGGCCGCCGCCGTCGAGGACGAAATCGATGCAGGCGTCACCGATCACGCGCTCGGCCACCGCGTCCGGCAGGCCGTCGGGCACCAGCACCGGGACCGCGCCCGAGAGCAGCGCACCCAGGAACGCCTGCACCCAGCGCGCGCCGACGGGCATGCGCACCGCCACCCGGTCGCCGTAGCCGATGCCGTGTTCCTGCAGGCCGCCGGCGATGCGGGAGGCCGAGTACCAGAGTTCGCGGTAGGTGAGCCGGGGGCCGCCGATCTCCACCACGGCCTCGCGGGCGGCGAAGGTGTGGACCTGGATGTCGAGTAGCTCGGTGAGCGCGGGCGTGAGGTTGCCGTAGCGCAGGATGCCGTCGGCCGCGCGCGCCAGCGGGTTGTCGCGCCGGTCTTCGTCTTTCGATCCTGCACAGCGAGATTGCGGGTATTCCACGAGTAACTGCGACATCGTCCCTCCGAGTGCCTCGTTCGCCCTGCCAGGCATGAGTGACTATATGATGCAGATCACAGCCGTGGGCGGATTGTCGGCAAACGGATGTCAGGGTTTGACGTCGCGGAAACAGATCACCGCCCGGTCAACCCCGTGTTCCCCCGGGCGAGCCTGCGGAAACGTCGTATTCGCGGTGCCTTTCGCAGCGCCGGACCGGGTTTCGCGGCCGAGCGGTTTCGATTGCCCCCCAATCACACACCCGCGCAGGTGGCGGGCTTGACACGCCCGAGGAAAGCCGACACACCCGGGCGCGCAACGCGACCGGGCGGCCGATTTCGCGATTGCCCCCTACTTGCCTGTGTACGTGGCCTTTCCGGGCCCGACCTCCAGGAAGCTGCGCACCGCGTTCTTCAGATCCTCGGTGCCGAAAAGTTGCCCGGAGACCTGCGGCGTCACCGAATCCGCGTGCGCCACACCGCCGGAACGCCAGGCCTCGATGATCTGCTTGGTGGCGGCGTGTGCACGGGTCGGGCCGTCGGCGAGCCGGGCCAGCAGGGCGCGGGCCGCGGTGTCGACATCCTCGTGGACGGCGTTGACCACACCCCAGTCGGCCAGGGTGGCGGCGTCGTAGAGGTCGCCGGTCATGACGAACTCGCGGGCGCGGCCGGAGCCGGCGCGCTCGGCCAGCCGCTGCGGGCCGCCCATCGACGGGGTCAGGCCGACCACGGTCTCCACCAGACCGAACTTGGCCTTGGGCGCGGCCAGGATGATGTCGCAGGCCAGCGCCATTTCGAAGGCCGCGGTCAGGGTCAGCGAGTGGGCGGCGAAGATCACCGGGCAGGGCAGCGCCTCGAGCGGGTGGATGATGCGCGCGAACAGCGTCTGCCACAGCTGCGCGCCCTCGTCCTCGGTGAGCCCGTCGAAGACGTGCACGTCGACGCCGCCGGAGACCAGCTTGCCGTCGGCGCGCACCAGCAGCGCCCGCGGCGGATTGGCCGACAGTTCCTCGAGATCCACCGCGAGGGCCTCGAGCAGGGCCTTGTCGAAGAGGTTCAGCGGCGGGTGCGCGATGGTGAGTACCGCCGCGTCGGCGCCGCCCGCGGTGACGATGCGTTCCAGGCGGGTGGGCTTCGAGTCAGTCATGGAAGCGAATGTATGCGCCCGCTCACTTTCGGGACAGACCGGGCGCGGACTTCATCTGACAGACTGGGCGGGTGACCACGTCGAAAAGCGAGCCGGGCAGCTATGTCGAACCCGGCGAATTCAAGCGGGACACGAATTACATCCAGACGCGGATAACCGCGGACGGGCGCGACGGGTACGCGGTCGAGCCCGGGCGGTACCGCCTCGTGGCGGCGCGGGCCTGCCCGTGGGCCAACCGCACGCTCATCGTGCGGCGGCTGCTCGGGCTGGAATCGGTGCTGTCCCTGGGGTTGTGCGGGCCGACGCACGACAAGCGCAGCTGGACCTTCGATCTGGATCCCGGCGAGGTGGATCCGGTGCTGGGCATCCACTTCCTGCAGGACGCCTACTTCAAGCGGTTCCCGGACTACCCGCGCGGCATCACCGTGCCCGCCATCGTGGACGAGCGCAGCGGGGCGGTGGTCACCAACGACTACGCGCAGATGACCCTGGACTTCTCCACCGAGTGGACCGAGTTCCACCGGCCCGGCGCGCCCGCGCTGTATCCGGAAGACCTACGCGCGGAAATAGATTCGGTGAATCGGCGGGTCTACACCGAGGTCAACAACGGCGTGTATCGATGCGGATTCGCGGGCGGGCAGGACGCCTACGAGGCCGCCTACGATCGGCTGTTCACCGCACTGGACTGGCTCGAGCAGCGGCTGGCCACCCAGCGATATCTGGTGGGCGACACCATCACCGAGGCCGACGTCCGGCTGTTCACCACGCTGGCCCGCTTCGATCCGGTGTATCACGGGCATTTCAAGTGCAATCGGCAGAAGCTCATCGAGTTCCCGGTGCTGTGGGCCTACGCCCGCGACCTGTTCCAGACCCCGGGCTTCGGTGACACCGTGGACTTCGTGCAGATCAAGCAGCACTACTACATCGTGCACACCGACATCAATCCGACGAAGATCGTCCCCAAGGGTCCCGAACTCGGCGACTGGCTGACCCCGCACGGTCGAGAAGCCCTGGGCGGCAAGCCGTTCGGCGACGGCACCCCGCCGCCTCCGCCGCTGGAGGCCGAGCGGGTGCCCGCCGGTCACGGTGCGGTCTGACGGTCTACTCCCCCGTCGCGCCCCGATAGGTGCCGAAGCTCCAATAGACACCTTCGGGGTCACGGCAGACGAAACCCCTTGATTCATAGTCGGTTTCGTCGCGCAGTTCGCGGGTGATGTTCGCGCCCGCGGCCTGCGCGCGGGCGTACAGTGCGTCGATGTCGTCGAATGCGATGTAGACCGAGCCGACGCCGGGCGGCTGGCATTCCAGCGCCATGTCCTCGCGGACGCCGCCGAGCATGATCGCGCCGCCGCCCGGCCAGGCCAGTTCGGCGTGCTGGACGATGTCGCCGTCGGTGTAGCAGGCCCGGGTCTCGAAACCGAAGGCCTGCTCCAGGAATGCGATCGCGGCCTTCGCGTCGCGGTAGACCAGGGTCGGCCACAGGACGGTCGCGGTCTTCACAGGGGTTGTCGTTTCGCTCATGCGCCTACCCTGCCGCCTCGGCGATCTCGCGGTCTTGGACGAATGGGAACTCCTCGCACTCCAGCCAGACCGAGGGCGGCATGCCCGCCAGCTCGCGCCATTCGCGGGCCATGTGCGCCTGGTCGTAGTACCCGGCGACGGCGGCCACCGCGGCGAGCGGGGGCAGGTTCGGTTCGCACAGCAGGCGGCGCGACCGTTCGAAGCGCGAGACCCGGGCGGCGTCCTTGGGCGAGATCCCGAATTCGGCGCTGAACCGGTTGCCGAGATGCCTGCGGCTCCAGCCGATCTCGTCGGCCACCGCGGCCACCCGCACCGCCGGGTCCGGACCCGAGAGCAGCGACCAGGCACGCGTGAGCTCGGGGTCCCAGTGCACGGGGTGCACCTGCCGCAGCAGGATCTCGTCGATGACGGCGAAGCGGTCCGGCCAGGCGGACAGCAGCGACAACCGTTCGCGAAGTTCGGCCGCGCGCGGGCCCAGCACATCGGCCAGGTCCACGATCCACGAGCCGAGCGCCGCCGCGGGCATCCCGAACAGGGCACGGCAGCCCAGCGGTGTCAGATTCAGCTGCACGCCGTGCTGGAACCCGTTGTGCGCGATCACCGCCGGATGCACCGTGAGCCCGCTGGCCAGCATGTCCCAGCGGCCGCCCGGCTGCCCGGGATGGGAGGAGACCGGGACGTCGATGGGTTCGTCGATGGTGATGATCACGGTCAGCGCCGAGCCGGGCATCCCGATGTGCGTGCCCGGCGCGAAGCCGTGCAGCAGGTAGCCCTCGTACCCGAGGACGTATGCGCGCAGTCGCGGGTCGGGAACTCCGGACGCGCCTTCGGACACGCCTGCCACGCCGTCCAGCGTAAGCCGATCTTGCGCCATGCGCCGGGCCGATCTCGCGCCACGCGGGACCCTCCCATCCGGAACCGGTCTATCTCGCGAATCGTTGTCCGGTTGCCATAGAGTTTCGGTCGGAGGACCGCACACGTAAGGGGTTGTCGATGTTCAAGGCCGGGCTCGAGAAGGCGGTCGTCTCGCTGCTCGACAACGGAGCCCAAGTGCAGGCTCCGGCTGTCGCCAAGTACGTGAAGAAGCTGCGGGACGCGCATCCGGGCGAATCGCCCGCGCAGATCATCACACGCCTCGAGAAGCTCTACCTCAACGCCGTGACCGGCTCGGGTACGGCGGTCGGCGCGACCGCGGCGGTGCCGGGCGTCGGGACGGTGGCCTCGCTGGCGGCCATGAGCGCGGAGACCGCGTTCTTCCTGGAGGCGTCGGCGGTGTTCACCCTGGCCGTGGCCGCCGTGCACGGCATCGCGCCCGAGGACCGGGAGCGCCGCCGCGCGCTGGTGCTGGCCGTGGTGCTCGGCGAGTCCGGCATGGAGATCGTGCAGAAGAGCGTCGGCCACTCCGCCAAGAACTGGGGCGGACTGCTGGCGACCAAGATTCCCGGCATCAACGCCATGAACGACTCGCTGCTCAAGAAGTTTCTCGTGCAGTTCATCGCCAAGCGCAGCGCGCTCATGGTCGGCAAGATCATTCCGGCCGGCATCGGCGCGGCCATCGGCGGATTCGGCAACCGGGCACTGGGCCACGGCGTGATCGACAACGCCCGCAAGGCGTTCGGCGCGCCGCCGCTGACCTGGCCGCAGCCGCTGGTCATCGACGCCGACCCGCTGCCCGCCGTGGAGCCGCCGGTCAAGGATCGGCAGCCGTGACCCGGCCGCTGGCCTTCGCCGCGGCGGGCCTGACCAAGGCCTTCGACACCGTCACCGCCGTCGACGAGGTGAGCTTCGTGGTGCCGGCCGGCAAGGTGGCCGCGCTGGTCGGCCCGCACGGCGCGGGCAAATCCACCGTGCTGCGCATGCTGCTGGGCCTGCTGACGCCCACCTCCGGGACCGCGAGCGTGGGCGGGCCCGGCTCGGGCGCGCGGGCCGGACGGCAGGTGGTCGGCGCGACGCTGACCCCGCGCGGACTGCATCCGGCCCGGAAGGTGTTCCCGCAGCTGCGCGTATTCGCCGCCGCCGCAGGCGTTTCCGATGAGCGCGCCGAGGAGCTGTTGCACCTGGTGCGGCTGGGCGAGGTCGCCGATCAGCGCATCGGCACCCTGCCCGAGGGCGTGAAGACACGGCTGGCGCTGGCCGTCGCCCTGCTCGGCGATCCGCCGCTGCTGGTGCTCGACGATCCGGCCGCCGGACTCGATGTCCGCGAAACCGCCTGGCTCAACGACCATCTGCGCGCCCACGCCCGCCGCGGCGGCACCGTGCTGCTCACCTCGCGGACGCTGAGCACCGTGCTGCCGGTGGCCGACGAGCTCATCGTGCTGGACCGCGGCCGCATCGCCTATCAGGGCAGCCCGGCCCGGCTGCGCCGCAGTCACCCGGATCGCCTGCTGGTCAAGGCATCCAGCCCGATCGCGCTGGCCACCACGCTGGCCTCGCGCGGCTTCACCGACGCGGTCATGCGGCCCGACGGGCGGCTGGCCGTCGCGGAAGCCTCACTCGCGCAACTGGAATCGGCGGCCTCCAGCGCCCGGGTCCAGCTCACCGAGATCACCCAGGAGCACGTCCACCCGGACCAGGTCCTGGCCACCCTCACCCACACCGGAGCCCCGGCCCCGAATTACCCGGCGTCGGCCGTCTACGGGACCTATCGGTGATCGCACCGACGTCCGCCCTGTTCCTCCGAAAGGACGCTCGATGAACCTGACGGTGCCGCCGGTGGTGGCGCGGGCCGCGAATTCCGAAGTGCGCAAGGTGACCTCGGTGCGGCTGAACTGGCTGATCGGCGGCGGGGTCGTGGTGGCGGGGGTGGCGGCGTTCGTCGCGCTGGGCACGTCGTTCCAGCCGGGCGCCAACCATGAGGAGGGCTTCAGCACCGGATCCGGTTGGGCCGCACTGCTGACCACCTGGGTGCTGGTGCTGACCGTGGCGTCGGCGGCCGCGTTCGGGGCACTGGGCACGGCCTCGGAGTTCGGATCCGGCTCGATGGCGCTGAGTTCGCTGTTCACCCCCGACCGCAATCTGCTGCTCGGCTCGAAACTGGCTGTCGCGGCGGCCTTCTCGCTCGCCACCGTGGTGGTGATGGAGGTGCTCGGCGGGGCCGCCATGCGGCTCGCGGGCGGCGACCGGGTGCCCATGGACAGCGGCTTCTTCGGGGTGCTCTTCGGCGTGGCGCTGGCCGCGCTGTGCTGGGCGGTGATCGGGTCCGCGCTCGGCTTCGTGCTGCGCTCGCCGACCCGGGCGCTGGCCGCCATCCTGGGCTGGGCCGTGCTCGAGCCGCTGATCTGGATCACCGGGCGCGCCATCGGATTCGGCGGGCTGGCGGCCGTCCTGCCGGTGGCCTCGACGGTCGGGGCCATCAGCGGCGGGCGCTACGCCAAGAGCGCGCTCATCGCGCCGACGCCCGCGGCCATGGCGCTGCTGGTGATCTGGACCGCCGCGGCCGGTGCGGCGGGCTGGTACTACTTCACCCGCCGCGATATCTGATCAAGGGCGCTCGGCGAGCCGCCGCCACACCTCGTGATCGGTGCGCGGGCCGCCCGGGGTGTCCGCGCCGTACTTCTCGATGAGACCCGGCAGGTCCAGCGGCATGCTCGGCGCGGTCATGGCGGCCAGTTCGGCCTCCACCGCGGCATCGGGAACCAGCCAGCAGACCTCGAATTCGATGCCGTCGGGATCGGCGGCGTAGAGCGCCTTGGTGGAGGCGTGATCCGATGCGCCGGTGAGGGCGTCGGCGGCGACCAGGGCGTCGCGGACGCGCTGCAATTCACGCAGGGTGTCCACTTCCCAGGCCAGGTGGTAGAGGCCGATGCGACCGGTGCGATGCGGGACCGACGGGTCCGGTGAGCGGAACAGTCCGAGGTCGTGGTCGTTGGCCGAGTCCGCGGCCTGCAGGAAGGTCGCGCCCGGGAAGCCGCCGGGCAGGCGGCGGAAGCCGAGCACGTCGCAGTAGAAGGCGGCGGAGCGCTCCACATCGGAGACGAACAGAACGGCGTGATTGAGACGCTGAATCGGCATATCTCCAGCCGACCACGCCCGCGCGCCCGAAACAAGGCACTGTCCCGGCCCGGCTCGCCGGTGCTCGGGAAGTCAGCTGTCGGTGCCCGGCGGCACACTGGAACGACGGGTCGCAGGCGGGAACAAAGTGGGGGTGGGTAGTTCTTGTTCTCCGGGATGAGTTCGATGGATGTGGTGAAGGATCGCGGCTGGTTGCGCCGCTTGTGGCAGCGATGTACGCGGCACCCGTGGATGCTGGCCGGGCTGGGGTTGTCCATCGCGCTGGGCGCGGTGGTCGAGGTGACCGGGCCGCTGCTGGCCAAGCACGCGCTGGACGGCGCGACCGCCGGGAACACCGGCATCATCGCGGCCATGGCCGTGGCGCTGGGTGTGCTCGCGGTCGGGCGGTTCCTCGCCTCGTTCGGGCGGCGCATGCTGGCCGGGCGGCTGGCCCTGGACGTGCAGCACGAATTGCGCCTCGATCTGCTGGGCGCGCTGCAGCGGCTCGACGGACCCGGGCAGGACGGGCTGCGCACCGGGCAGGTGATCTCGCGGTCCATCAGCGATCTGACCCTGGTGCAGGGACTGCTGGCCATGGGGCCGTGGTCGTCGGTGGCGGCGCTGCAATTCGTGCTGGCCGCGGGCGTGATGCTGTGGCTCTCACCGCCTTTGGCGCTGGCCGCCCTGCTGGTGGTGCCGGTGCTGGCGCTGGTCGTCTACCGGGTGCGGCCGCGGCTGTACGCGGCCACCTGGTCCGCGCAGCAGCGGGCCGCCGATCTGGCCCAGCACGTCGAGGAGACCGTCACCGGCGTGCGCGTGGTGAAGGGGTTCGGGCAGGAAGCCCGCATGGTCGACCTACTCGAATCGCACGGGCGCAAGCTGTACGCCGAGCGCATGCGCGCGGCCCGCATCGATGCCCGCTTCAGCCCGACGCTCGGCTCGATTCCGCAGGCCGGGCTGGTCGCGGTGATCGCGGTGGGCGGGCTGCTGGCCTTCCACGGCAGCATCGGGCTGGGCACCTTCCTGGCCTTCGTCGCCTACGTGTCCACCATGACCAATTCGACGCGCATCGTGTCCTACGTGGTGGTGATGGCGCAGCTGACCCGCGCGGCCGCCGAACGCGTCAACCAGGTCATCGACAACGCGCCCGAACGCATCGATCCCGAAAAGCCGGTGGCGCTGCCGCAAGGTCCGCTCGGCATCGAAATCGACCGGCTCACCTTCGGTTTCGAACCCGGACGTCCCGTCTTGCGCGACTTCAGCCTCGATATCGCGCCCGGTGAAACCGTGGCCATCATCGGCCCGGCGGGCTCGGGCAAGTCCACGCTGAGCCTGCTGCTCCCCCGCTTCTACTCCCCCGAATCCGGCCGGATCAGCCTGTACGGCAAGGACTCCCGCGCCGATATCGCCGAACTGCGCGGCGCGGACCTGCGCGAGGCGGTCGGCGTGGTCTTCGACGAGGCCTTCCTGCTCTCCGACACCATCTCCGCCAATATCGCGCTGGGCCGCCCCGACGCCACCGCGGCCGAGATCCAGGCCGCCGCCAAGCAGGCCGCGGCCGACGAGTTCATCAATGCCCTGCCCGACGGCTACGACACCGTGGTCGGCGAACGCGGGCTCACCCTCTCGGGCGGGCAGCGCCAGCGCATCGCCCTGGCCCGCGCGCTGCTCTCGGATCCCCGCATCCTGGTGCTCGACGACGCCACCTCCGCCGTGGACGCGGTCACCGAGGCGGCGATCTTCGGTTCGCTGCCGACGGATTCGGGCCGCACGACGCTCATCCTGGCCCACCGGGAATCGACCCTCGCGCACGCCGATCGGGTGATCCGGCTGCCCGCACCGGAGGCCGCCGACCCGGGCGCACTGGTCGCGGAGCCCGCGCCGTCGATGGTCGCGGAATTGCGCGACGGTGAGCAGGAACCGGATCGGGATACGCCCGAGGAGGTCCGCCGGGTGCTCGGCGACCTGCCTCCGGCCACCGAAAAGCCGGGGCTGGAGTCGGACGAGATCCGCGAACCCGATCCCGGATTCAAACTGCGGCACGCGCTGGGGCTGGTGAAGTGGCTGGTCGCGGGCACCATGGTGCTGCTGGCGCTGAACGCCCTTGTCGGCGTGGGGTTCCCGTCCGTGGTGCGGTACGCCGTGGACTCCGGCGTCGGCAAGCACAATGGCTCGGCGCTGGTGTGGGCCACCGCCATCGGCGCGGGTCTGGTCGTGTTGGGCTGGGTCGTCGCCGCGACCTCGGTGCTGTGGAGCAATCGGGCCGGGGAGCGCGTGCTGTTCGGGCTGCGCGTGCGCAGCTACGCCCATCTGCAGCGGCTCGGGCTGGACTTCTACGAGCGGGAACTGTCCGGCCGCATCATGACCCGGATGACCACCGACATCGACGCGCTGTCCACCTTCATGCAGACCGGGCTGCCGGACGCGCTCATCGCGCTGCTGACGGTGGCCGGAATCGCGGTGGCGCTGTTGGTGATCGACCTCCGGCTGGCATTGATCGTCTTCGTGACGCTGCCGCCGCTGCTGCTCGCCACCTGGTGGTTCCGCAAGGTCTCCGATGCCGCCTACAGTGCCGCGCGCGAGCATTCGGCCACGGTGAACGCCGACTTCGCGGAGATCGTCGCGGGCCTGCGGGTCATCCAGGCCAATCGGCACGAGGTCGAGTCCGCGCGGCGATTCGCGGGCTACTCCAATGCGTTCCGGGTCAGCCGGATGCGGGCGCAGCGAGCCATCGCCACCTTCTTCGCCTTCGTCGGCATGTGGGCCGATATCGCGCTGGCGACGGTCGTGTTCACCGGGGCGTGGGCGGTCGCGAACGGGAACACCACGCCGGGCACGCTGGTCGCGTTCGTGCTGTATCTCCAGCTGCTGTTCGGGCCGATCATGCAGCTGTCGCAGCTGTTCGACGGATATCAGCAGGCGCGAGTCGGGTTGCGGCGCATCGGGGAACTGCTGCGCACGCCGTCCTCGATCTCGCCCGATCCGCTGGAACCGGCGGTCATCGACGGCCGTCTGCGCGGCGACGTGGTCTTCGAGGATGTGCGCTTCCAGTACCCCGGCGCGGTCCGGCCCGCGCTCGACGGCGTCTGCCTGACCATTCCGGCGGGCGGCAGCCTGGCGCTGGTTGGGGAGACCGGCGCGGGGAAGTCGACCATTGTGAAGCTGCTTGCCCGCCTGTACGACATGCCGCGCGATCCGGAGACCCCGCCGCGAGAACCCGTGTCAGGTGACCGGAATCACGAAATTCCCGACGGTGTTGTCCCGTTCTCCATAGCGGAAAGGCATGAAACGGACCACGATTCGAGTCACACCGGCGCTATCCGAGTGGATGGCGTGGACATTCGCGACTATCGGCTCACCGAGTTCCGTGCTCGGCTGGGTGTGGTGCCGCAAGAAGCTCACCTCTTCACCGGCGACATCGCCAGCAACATTGCATTTGGAAAACCTTCGGCGAGCCCCGCGGAGATCGAGGCGGCGGCCGCGGCGGTGGGTGCGCTGGCAACCATCCAGGCATTACCGCGCGGCATGCGGCAACCGGTCGGGGAACGCGGGCGCGGACTCTCGGCCGGGCAGCGTCAGCTCATCGCGCTCGCCCGTGCCGAACTGGTCCGTCCCGACCTGCTCCTACTCGATGAGGCCACCGCCGTGCTGGACCCAGACGCCGAGGCATCGCTGCTGGTGGCAAGCGAATCCGTGACCCGCGGGCGGACCGCGGTGATCGTCGCGCACCGGCTCGCGACGGCCGCGCAGGCCGACCGGATCGCGGTCGTGCAGCACGGACGGATCAGCGAAATCGGCGCGCACGACGAACTACTCGCGGCGCGCGGCGCGTACTACCGCCTGTGGGCTGCGGCCCAGGCGATGGAAGGCATATTCTCGGCTGAGGACGAGTCGTCACGCGAGAATGTGTCCGCTCGGTGGTAGCCATGCCCAAAGGCGAACAGGGGTGGGCATATCCTCAGTGGGGGCGCATCGGCGCGCATCCGCCGATTACCCGTGCCGGGCACGTCACAAACGTCGCAGCGCGAAGAACGAAATGAGGCGAACACCTGCTGTGAGCAGCTCAACAGACCAGTTCGGACAGAACCAGTGGCTTGTCGACGAGATGTACCAGAAGTACAAGCAAGACCCCTCGTCCGTCGACGAAAGCTGGCACGAGTTCCTGGCGGATTACACGCCGGAGAACACGTCCGAATCCGGTAACAACAGCCAGGCGGTCACCGCCGTCGCTCCGGCCCCCGCCGCCGCGGCCTCCACCCCCGCCGCTCCCCC
>NZ_BAAFGR010000100.1:0-30157 GCF_041154655.1 Nocardia sp. JMUB6875 | reverse complement strand
GGCTCGGGCGGTGTTGAGCGGGGAGGGTGCGCCGGGGGATTTGCGGCTGGCGTGTCTGGTGTCGTCGACCGCGGTGGCGTTGCATCGGCAGCAGTGGTGGCGGGCACTGGATCTGGCGGATGAATCCTTGGACGCGGCACGGCGGTTCGGGCAGGACGGGCCAGGTCGTCCTGGGTTATGTGCTGACCGGGTTGGCCTTCGATACGAGCATCGCGGCGCTCGTGGTGTCGACCGAGCAGGATCTCGCGCTTCTGGGCGGGGCGCGAGAGGTGCTATGCCAGGCGGTGACCGTGGTGTTCGCCGACACCGGGCAGCGGTGGGACCGACGCCCGGACAGCCCGCTCGACGAAAACGCGCGCAGAGAGCTTTTGCTGGACCTGGCAGAGCGGGTGCTCAGGGATGTCTTGGTCGCGACCGTCGAGGCGACGCGATGAGCGCAGGTGAACAGCGCACCAGGTACCCGGCACCGGCGGGTGCGGAGTGTCGCGATATTGGGCGACTCAGGAGTGACGACAACATGATGAGCGGCACAGAACACCAACCGCTGATCGCACCACCGGCCACGAGGGCCGTCACCACATCACAGGCAAGGCGAGGTTCGAGCGCCGTCGAGGCCGACCACGGTCGTTCGCGGGAGCGGAACCCCGGCTGCGAAGCGGTAATTGAAAGATACGCACGACTTTTCGCGAATGGATTGCCAGTGCGCTGCACTCCCGGCAAGCGTGAATCCGACGGACGTGCGCCCCGCATGATGTCGGCAGGCACGGACGGCAAGCTCATTTACGACGACCGCAGATCAGCCAACGCCGCGGCAAAGGCGTTCGAACAATTTGACGGCATCCCGTTGCGTCCGTATCCGTGCAGGCGGTCGCGACACGGGCATTTTCATTTGACGACCGACGGCGCGCGGATGCGCCGCCTCAATCGAACAAGCGGCGCAGCCAAGGACCAACCACGAGATGAGCGGAATCATGAATAGGGCGAACCTGTTTGCCTATGGGCTGGCGTTCTCGACGGTAGCCGTCCTGATATGGAGACAGCATCCGACTAGGGTGAGCGAGCCCGTTGGGCCGTTCCATTACGACGGCGTCGATCCGGAATGCGAAATCGGCGAGACCGAACGTGCCAGGGCCACCGAGGTGGCTGCTGATATCGCAGGAAAGTTCAGCGATCAGCAGGAGCCTGCCCCAACGCCAACGCTCCAGGCCGATGCCCGCGCGTTGTCTACGTACCTGCTGAGCTTGGCCAGCAGGGAGTGGTCGTATCTCGTCGCCCATATGGCGACTCGCGTGGAGTGGCACACGACACCTTGCTATTTCGGCATGGAGTGCGGCCGGGAACAAGACGTCTATGAGTTCAGGACATCACGTTGGCGGGCCGAATTGGCGGAGGCTCTTGGCATCCATTGGGGTTACAGGCAGATTCCTTTCATCTTGCCTCCAGAGCCCACTGTCATCACCCAGATGCCGATGGCCATTCTCGCCGCGATGCGGCATCACCTGTCGGACCTCAAAGTGCCACGCGAGAATTCGGTCCATTTCGTCGGGCGACCAGCTGACTACGACCCGGACGATGCCGTTTCGATATCCGAACATGTCGAAGGACTAACACCATGAATGCCGTTGAAATACTGCGGCCGATGGCCGTCGGACTCGTGGGTCATCCGGACTCGGAGAGCGTGACCTGGACAGTGATAGACGCGCTGAAGACGGCCGTGCAGCCCCACTACGAGTGGGGCGGAACCTACCTGGACTATCCCTGCCACCGCACCCTGGAGACCATCTGCACGGCCGCGAGCCGCGGCTTGATCCGGGTCGTCGTGGTGCCGACCGCCGAGCAACTGCCCGAGGGACGGAGGGAGCTGCGCACGCAGAACGTGTTGGTTCGCGTCGTGGTGGCCGAGGAGCTGGCCACGTCGCTCACCGAGGACGAGGCGGTGATGCCGGATGAACAGTGAATCGCCAACGCATGAGGAGAGGTCGCAATTGATGATCTGGTGCCGGGCTGCGGCGCGAGTGAGGCTTTTTGTTGTGTGCCGCAGGACTGTTAGAGACCGGAGGTGATCGTGTGACCGGGGTGATCGTGACCGGTGGCGTGGGGTTCGTCGGAAGTCATCTGCTGAGGACCTTGACCGAACGCGGCGACGACGTGCGTGTGCTGGATTTGGTCGATGTCGCGGACCAGCCGAAGGTGGCGGGGATCTTGGATTCGTGCGACTTCGATTATCGAGCGGTCGATGTTCGCGATTCTGCGGCGATCGACGACGCGATCGACGGCGCGGAGCTGGTGTTCCACCTGGCGTCGCATGTCGGGTTGTCGCACTACCTGCGTGATGCCGAGGATGTGGCCGATGTCATTTTCAACGGCACCCGCATCGTGGCGAACGCGGCGCTGCGACGGGGCGTGCCGATGGTGTTCACCAGCACGAGTGAGGTTTTCGGCCGCAACCCAAGCCTGCCGTGGCCGGAGACCGCGGACTGCGTGATGGGCGACGCGAGTCGACCGCGCTGGGTGTATGCGACAGCGAAGATGCTGGCTGAGCAGCTGCTGTTCGACCTCGCCCGCCGCAGGGGCCTTCGGTTCACCACCGTGCGCTTGTTCAATGTGTATGGGCCGGGACAGGATTCGAGTTTCTTCGTGACCCGGACCCTGTGGCGACTCGCGCACGGCTATCAGCCGGTGGTTCTCGACGGCGGCGAGCAGCGTCGGTGCTTCACCTTCATCGACGACGCGGTTGCTGCGCTGGTGCGGGCGTCGCAGACGCCCGCGGCGTTCGGTGAGGCGTTCAATATCGGCTCGACCACACCGATCAGTGTGCTTGGGGCGATCGACACGCTCGCCGAGGTAGCGGGAGTTGACCGGTCCGGGCTGGTGCCGATCCACCGAAGTTCACGGGATCTCTACGGCCCCAACCACGACGAGCCGATCGCACGGATTCCCGACATCGGCAAAGCGGTGCGCATCCTGGGATGGCAGCCGTCGACATCGCTGACCGAGGGCGCGACGGCGATGCTGGACTGGGCGAACCATCGCGGCTGGTGGACCAGCGACGTGCTGGACGTGGACTGATGCGCACCCACCACGCCACCGCCGAGCCGCCGCCGTTCGTCACCAGGAGGCAGCTCGAGCCGAACTGCCTGGACGATCTGCTGTCGAGCCTGGGCTTAGACCTGAGTGAGGTGTGCGGCGGGGGTGGGTCGAACGCGACGGTGTGCCGGTTCCAGCACGAGGGCCGGGCGCACGTCGTGAAGTTCGTGCGGTCGGGCACGGAGCTGGTCGACGGACACGATGCAGCCACGTTGGGACGCAAGGCCGACCAGATCGACCTGATACGCCGATGCTGCCCGCAGCTGAGGGATCGGGTAGTCGCGCCGGTGGCGGTGTATCGCGGTGACGACGGCTGCGCACTGGTGATGCCGTGGGTCGAGGGGACTCCGGTCGCTCAGCTGCTGGACGAGGCCGGCGACCCCGCCGTGTTCTTCGCCGCACTGACTCCGATTCTGACGGAGCTGTTCGACCACGGCTACGCCGTGTCGTCGACTCCGGCGCCGCCGGGCACCTTCGCTCGCCTGCACCTCGACCGCATCGAGCGGCGACTGAACGTCGTTCGCGCCAACCTCGACTCACGATTGCTGGACGGTGAGCTTCCGATCAACGGGGTGCGGTGTCCGAAGTTGGAGGACGCACTAGCGCTGCTGCGGTCAAGTCCGGACCTGCTCGCGACACTGGAGCCACCGCAGCTTACAGCCCGCGCAGACGTTCGGGTGTGCCGGTGTCATTCCCGGTCTCCTGGGACGCGCTGGACGGTGTGCACCCCTCCGACTTCACGGTCCGTACCGCGTTGGATCAGCTCCGCGACCCGATGCCGTGGTTGGCAGGCATTGCCCCACAGCAGATTCCGGCCGACCTACTGGAAGAGGGCCACACGATCCCGGTCGCCCGGGTGCAAGCCATGCACGAAGGCAAGCGCCGCAAACGCGCTCGCGAACAGGGCGAGACCGCCTAGCAGGTCGGTGTGGTGGGCAACGTCGCGAGCTATCCCGCGCCGCCGAGCTTTGCGCCGCTCCCCGCCCATTAAGGTCGAGTAGTCACGCTCGCTCGTGCATGGCTTTGATGAGGCGGGACACCGGGCTTTCGGCGTTATAGGCCACAGCGAGTTCGGCGAGGCGGGTCGGATCGGCCGGAGCTGTAGGCAGCTCGTCGGATTTGGAGAAGGTGACCTCGGCGTCGCGAACAACCCGGACAACGGGTGCTGCGGCGGTGAGATACTCCTGTGCGGCAGTGAGTTTCGCCCGCACGCCAGCGGCAAGGTCGGAAGCTGGATCCGCGACGGCGGCCATCAGGGCGTCGAGGGAGCCGTAGCGCAGGATTAGGGAGGAGGCCGACTTCTCGCCGATGCCCTTCACGCCGGGTAGTCCATCGGAGGCGTCGCCGCGCAGGGTGGCGAGGTCGGCGTAGGCGGGGCCTGCATTGGTCACGGGCACACCGTATTTCGCGGCCACCTCGGCCGGGCCGAACAGCTCGGCCTTGGCGAGGCCGCGTCCGACGTAGAGCACTCGCACCGGTGGTCGTCCCGGGTCGTCGGACGCCAGCTGCAGCAGGTCGCGGTCGCCGCTGACGACCACGACGTCGTTGGTGCGTTCCCTGGTGGCAAGCGTGCCCAGCACGTCGTCGGCCTCGAGACCGTCGGCTCCGGCGGTGGCGATGCCTGCGGCCGCGAGTACGTCCAGGATCATGTCGACCTGCGGAGTCAGCAGATCGGGGACCTCCTCAGCACCCGGGGCTGCATCGTCGGAGGAGTCGAGGCGGTGGGCCTTGTACGACGGGACTGCGTCCACGCGGAACTGCGGGCGCCAGTCCAGGTCGAGGCACACCGCGAGCCGGGACGGCTGATGACGGGTGATCAGCGCGGCGACCATGTCGGTGAACCCGCGCACGGCATTCACCGATCGCCCGTCGGGGGCGACGAGCTTGTCGGGCACGGCATAGAACGCGCGGAACCAGAGGCTCGCACCGTCCAGGAGCAGCAACGTCATGGGTGTCTAGGGTAGCCCCCACGCCAAGTTTCGATGCAGGCGTAGCCTCGTTTGGGTGAGTTCCCTAGCCGCAGTCACACGTTTTCCGTCGTCGGTCTACGACAGCAGGCTGAAGGCCGCCGCGGTGTTGGCGGCCCGGTCCGGGCTGGATGGACTGTTAGTGACGCCAGGCCCTGACCTGGAGTTTCTCGTCGGATCGCGATCGCAGACCTTCGAGCGACTGAGCTGTCTGGTGATCCCTGCGGACGGCAGTGCGTCGACCATGGTGGTGCCGACGCTGGAACTCGCCTCGCTCAAGGAGTCCGCGATCACCGAGCTCGGGTTGCCCGTGCTGGACTGGGTCGACGGGGTTGACCCATACCGCATGTGTATGTCGCTGTTGCCCTCGGGTCCCTTTGTCGGCGTGTCAGATTCGATGCCTGCTCTGCATCTGATCCCGCTTGGCGAGGCCATGCACACCCAGCCGATTCTGGCGACCACCGTGCTGCGACAACTGCGCATGGTGAAGGACGAGGCCGAGATCGACGAGCTGCGTCGGGCAGGCGCGGCTATCGACCGCGTGCACGCCCGGATGGGTGAGTTCCTGCGCGCAGGCCGCACCGAGGTGGAGGTGGCCAAAGACATCGCCGAGGCGATCGTCGCAGAAGGCCATACCTTCGCTGCCTTCGTGATCGTCGGCAGCGGCCCCAACGGTGCCGATCCCCATCATGAGCAGTCGGAGCGAGTCATCGAACACGGTGATGTCGTCGTGATCGACATCGGTGGACCCGTGTCGACGGGCTACAACTCCGACAGCACCCGGACCTACGTCCTTGGTGAGCCGAATCCCGAAGTGGCCGAACAGATCGCGATCCTGGAACGGGCGCAGGCGGCGGCCGTCGCGGCCGTGCGCCCGGGTGTGACCGCCGAATCGGTCGACGCAGCCGCCCGCGAGGTGTTGGCCGCCGCCGGTCTGGCCGAGGCCTTCGTGCACCGGACCGGCCATGGCATCGGATTATCGGTCCATGAAGAGCCGTACATCGTTGCCGGAAACGCGCTTCCGCTCACCGCAGGAATGGCTTTCAGCATCGAGCCCGGCATCTACTTCCGCGGTCGCTGGGGTGCCCGGATCGAGGACATCGTGGTGGTCACCGCCGACGGCTGCGAGTCCGTGAACAACCGGCCCCACGGGCTCACTAGGCTCTAAGCCACTTGCGGCCGGACCGGTGTCGTGCGCACAGCGGCAACGCCGGTGACCGCAGCCGCGACCAGTACCGGTGCGACTGCACCCAGTGGGTTCATCGGCCGAGCCGCCATCAGGAATGTGCCAGCCATGACGAAAGCCGGTGCGCCCCAAAGGACTGCCGTCATCGCACGCGAGCCGGGAAGGTGCACTCCTGCGCGCAGCTTGCGACGTGTCCAGCCCGACATCGACCCGATGATGGCGGTGGACAGCACTCCCGCACCGGTCCACGGCCCGCCATGGGCGCCGTCGCCGATCAGGATGAAGCCGGTGACTGCCACCAGTACGGTCACGACCGGTACAGCAGTAATCGCGAGGACCTGACCTCGTCGATTCGGGAACGGTTGGCTCGCATCGACAATCTGGCTGACGGTCAGACATTGCAAGCCGAGCAGGACGGCCAGTCCGATGGCGACGGTGACATGAAAAGCCAACAGTGTGGTGAACATGGATTCCTCCAGAACGAATGTGATTCGATACGATACGGAATCGTATCGCAATAGTAGGATGAGTGTCGAGAGGAGGCTGTGTGACCGAGACTGAGCGTGCAGCTGGACGTCCGCGTGATGAACGGCGCGACCGAGAGCTGATCGAGGCGGCCCAGCAGCTACTGGCCGAGGTCGGCTACGACAAGCTGACCATGGAGGCCGTCGCGGCCCGAGTCGGCGCGGGCAAGGCGACCGTCTACCGTCGCTGGAAAACCAAGGCGGACTTGGTGCTCGACACAGTTCGCTCCTTGCAGTGGGCCGAGCCAACGCCGAACACCGGGTCGCTGCGCTCGGATCTGCTCGCCCTCGGTGAGACCTTCATGGCCCGCGATGCCCTACGCGATGCGGTGCAGGCCGGTCTGCTCACCGCAATGGCACGCGACGACACGGTCCGAGCCGCGATGTACGAAATGGTCGGCCGCCCACGCCAACAAGCATTCGCCGCCATCGTCGCCCAAGCCCACGCACGCGGCGAGATTTCCCGCCCCGAACGCGGCCCCGACATAGCCAGAATTTTCCCGGCCATGACCTTCCATCAGCTCGTGCTCCGCAAACAACCCATGGACGCCGCCTTCGTCACCCACGTAGTCGACGACTACATCCTCCCCCTCCTCACCCGCGACTGATTGCCTGAGACTGATCACTCGCAACTGATCGCTGTGTGCGCCGAGTTGCGTATAGTCGCCTTTCGCTCCCGCTTCCTCCCCCTTCGAAAGCGTTTGCTCCCCTTTGGGTTTCAAGCGTGTCGGTGCTGCGTGGCATGGTGGTCGGTATGCCAAGTCTTCCTCACGACGCGCTCGCGGAACTGCTGCAGCGACGGTGGTGGACAGCAACTTCAGCGTGGTCGATCCATTCGATCCATCGCAGGAGGTGGCGTTTCACGTCGATGGGGCAGTGCTGCTGGAAAGCCGCAGTGGCAAGTTATAGGTGGTGTTGGAACCGCAGACAGATCCGGCGACGCCGGCCAAGCGCCGCGCCCGGTCGGCGTTTCTGCAACTTGCGCTGGCGGCCGTGCGTCCTGGTGTCACTCCAGAGTCGGTGTGCGCAGCCCTGGGGCGTATTGGCTGAGGCTGGTCTTACCGAGGATCGAGGACATTGTCGTCCTCACAGCAGACGGTCGTCAGTCGGTAACAACCAACCAGGCGGCTTTAGCCCGCCTTAGCCCACTCGACGTTGCACGGTTCGACCTCGAAACCTTTCGTCATGCCATTCAACAGGCCGTCGACACCGGCGACCGGATCGTTACCGGCCATCGCACCCTTTGACTATCGAGTCCAACTTTCGTCGCCCCAAATCACACGGCGAAAATGGGTCCAAGTCTCGTTTGTCCATCTCGAGGGCCCTCAGGATACCGTCGTAGGTGTCGGTGTAAGTCGACCGTCTACTCCGATCGATCTGCACCTTCTGGACTCAAGAAAGGGTGGCAGGATGACCATCGAGCCCGCCCGAGTTAGCAATCTGTCCTCCTCACTCGGCTTGGCTTGGACAGACGTCGTGAGTGCCTCGACCCCGATTATCTCGAGACATCCCGGCCGTCGCGGAATGTTGCGGCCGCCCCGCGCTGCTGCAGGAGTTGCGTCCGTTCTGCTTATGGATGGGTGCACCTGCCGTATGCGCCGTAGCAACACTCGATCGGCGGGCCGGTGACCGGCGTTGCACCGACTAAACAGAACGCGAAATTCGGCTCACGAAGGTAAGAATCCAAAGATTGGACCCATGGTAATGATCCCCCCAATCACCGACTGGCCGAGTCCCATGAATTATCCATTCCCGAGGACCAGGATGCTGGAGCCACAGCCCATTCTCGCGGTGCTGCGCCGCGAGCGTCCCGTGGCCGAGATCATCCTCCCTAACGGTGTCCCCGCTTTTCTGGTCACTCGGTATCGCGACGTGTGCACAGTGCTTGAAGATCGCCGATTTAGCCGGACCGCACTGTCCAAGGCCGGGGCGGGACAATTCGTTGCCTACCTTCCGTCGGAGGCGGTAGATCCAGAATCAGCCGACCACTCGATGCCCCACCGTGTGGTGAACCGATGGTTCACTCCACAGGGGGTGGAACGGTTGCGTCGTCGGACTCAACAGGTAACCGATCAGCTGCTGCTTTCGATCGAAAGCTGTACTCCGCCGATCGATCTAGTCGCGGCACTAGCCAATGCACTGCCTATGACGATCATCGGTGAACTCGTTGGAATTCCGGAAGCGGATCGGCAATGGGTTCGGGAGAGAGCACCACTAGTGGCTGTCGACTCACCTACCGACGAGTCTAGGATGGCCGAAGCAGCAGTTTTCCGTTACTTTGAAGAACAGTTCGAGCAGCGACGTGTCATACGGACCGATGACGTCCTCGGTGCGCTGTTGGAGGCTCATGAGGACAATCCAGGTACACTTCCGATACAGAAACTCGCCCCGCTAGCAATGCGGCTGTGCCTACCTGGTCTCCATTCGGTGGCGGCTACGTTAGGGAAGGCTGTCCCTGTTCTGCTCCGTCAGCCAGAAATCTATGCTGCCCTGCGGTGTCGCCCGGAGCTGGTCGAGCCAGTTGTCGAGGAACTGCTGCGCTTGGCGCCACCGGTATCGACATCGTTGCCTAGGCAGACCCTGACCGACGTCGAGATTTCCGGTGTGCGCATCCCCGGTGGCAGCATCGTGGTAGCGAGTCTAGAGTCGGCGAACTTTGACCCCGAACAGTATTCTCATCCAGAATTCATCGTCCCGGAAAGAGGCGATCGCAGACACACGACCTTCTCGCTTGGCTCAAACTATTGCTTCGGCGCGGCACTGTCTCGGATGGAGCTGCAAGTCGTCATCGGAACCCTCGCAAGAAGAATGCCGAATCTGAGACTGGCTGTTACCGAGGACGAGCTGCATTTCCGTGCAGGAGTGGTTGCCCCGGACGTACTTAATCTCCCAGTTCTCTGGTGAATGCGGGTCTGCTCAATGCTTGGAGGTCTCTATGCACACGTTAACGTCGCCGGTGTTTTGTAGCAGGTCGGTGTGACATGGTTGGTCGTGAATCTGGGGCTGAGATCGTGTCTCTTCTCGAAGAAAGTCTCGCTGATCCGCTTGGTATTGTGGATGGCGGCTACTATGACACCGGCCAGGTGGTGCGACAATGGGCGCGGTACCCGGAGCGAATTCCGGCTTCCGTTGGCCGATGCGGGCTAGAATTCTTGATGCGGGTTCAGAATCCCGATGGGAGCTGGGGTAATGCGCATTGGCCCGTCAGTTACCGGTTGGTGCCTTCGTTGGGCGCGTTGGTCGGGCTAGTCGAGACGATCAATCGTCCTACGATTGCCTCTCACTCGATTTGGCAGGCCACCAACGCGGTGCGCCGGGCTCTGGAATTCTTGACCGCCGATCCTGCCCGGTTCTCCCCGGCGGCGCTACCTGACACCGTCGCTGTGGAGCTCGTTGTGCCCGCGATGTTGTCCGATCTCCGCGAAGCTCTGGCAGCTGTTCCCATCGGTGATATGCATCTGAGATTTCTCGCGCGGGTCGACGAGGCTCTGGCCGCTTGCGGCCCGTATTTGGATCGGCTGCGCGCGTTGCGCACAGCAGCACATGGCGGGCATCCGCTTCCAGTGCACATGTGCCACTCGCTGGAGGTGCTAGGCACTGTACCCTCGGCACTCGCCCGGCCGTTTGGCAGTGATGGGCCCGTTGGCTGTTCACCGGCGGCGACAGCGACAGTCCTTGGATGGTCGCAGGGTCGGTCGTCGGCATCAATCGATTTCCTGACTAGTCAGGCAGCGCGCTGTGGTGGTGCTCAACCGGACGTGCTGCCTATCGCGGTGTTTGAGCGTTCCTGGGCAATCGGCGCGCTCCTTCGTCTTGGCCTCCCGATCCCACACACGTTGCGTGACCAGTGCGCCGCCTCCCTCGCCCAATCACTGAATCCAAGCGGTGTAGCCCTCGGGCCGGGGATGCCTGTCGACGGCGACCTCACCTCTACGATCTTGTTTCTGTTGCCGCAGCTGGGCCTTCCAATCGCGCCGACGTGCCTGCTGAACTTCGACGAGGGCGGGGAGGCCTTCTGTAACTACTTCGGTGAACGTACGGCCTCCGTCACCACCAATGCCCACATGCTAGAAGCATTCGGCGGGTGGCAAGAGCATCTTCCTCCTGAGGGGCATCTGTTTGAGCCGGCGCGGGCAAAGATCACGAGATTCTTGCTGGACGCGCAGGGCCCTGACGGGTGTTGGACTGATAAGTGGCACGCCTCCCCAATCTATGCCACGGCGTGCACCACCCCCGCGCTACGTTCCTATGGTGGCCCCCTGGCCAGCGGTGCGGTGACGCGGGCAGTCCGCTGGCTAATGGACACGCAACGATTCGATGGTTCGTGGGGTTTGTGGCACGGGACCCTCGAAGACACAGCCCATGCACTGCACACCCTGTTCCTCTGCGGGCAGTTCTGTGCCGACATCACTCATCTGACTGCGGCTATCACACATGGAGTCCAGTTCCTGACCAACAACGCGGACGCCCAGTCGTCGGATCCCGTCCGCACTCCGCTGTGGCACGGCAAGGAGTTGTTCCAGCCCGAACGTATCAGCCGCATGGTTATCCTCAGCGCCTTGGCACGGTACAGCATCTCCCACGAATCAGATAGCCCACCCGGAAGCTTGTCCCTCGGCCGCACGCGACAGTCTTCGAGATGAGGTAGTCAGCATGGCGTTGATCCATGAAACCACGGCAGCTGAACGTCTCAATAGAGTGCAGCAGATCCTCGATCGGGCGCGAAGGCATTATGAGCCAGCACTGCGGGACGCGGTTTATGCCCTTCCCGAGCCGTTGCGCCGGATGGCGGGATATCACTTCGGCTGGTGGGACGAGGAGGGCCGGAGAATAGTCGGTGATCCAGGGAAGGGACTGAGGGCAGCGCTGGTGCTGTCGACCGCAGTGGCTTGTGGCGGAATGCTCGAGGACGCGATCCAGGCCGCCGCCGCAGTCGAAATATTGCACAACTTCACGCTGATACATGACGACATCATGGACCACGACCGGACCCGCCGCGGCCGCGCGACGGTGTGGGCTGTTTGGGGCGTGCCGTCGGCGATTCTGCTCGGCGACATCTTGCATGCGCTTGCGATACGGGTCGTCGTCGACCGTTATCAAGAGCCCCTCTCGAGTCGGATCGTTTTGCTACTCTCGGCGGCCTCGATCGAGCTATGTCGCGGTCAACAGGACGATTGTGCATTCGAGACGAAACGCGATGTCACGGTGGACCAGTACCGTCGAATGGTGTCGGGCAAGACGGGCTCGCTGGTGGGCGCGGCGTGCGAGATCGGTGCAGTCTGCGCGCACGCCGATGGCGAGATCGTTAGTGCCATGGAAGCCTTTGGTCGGCACCTGGGCATGGCCTTCCAGTTTGCCGACGATATCCTCGGTATCTGGGGTAATCCGATGATCACGGGGAAGCCGGTCGGTAACGATGTGGTGCGGCGCAAACGGTCACTGCCGATTTTGGCCTGCTTGAACCTAAATAATGCCGCGGCCTGGCAACTGCGCGCTCTGTTCGACACCGCCGAGCCGATCGCCAATTCCGACGTTCGCACTGTTGCGTCATTGCTTGAGCGATGCGGCGCCCGGCAGATCGCTTCCGACGAGACGCAACTGGAGTTGATCCGGGCTATTGCGATGCTGCCGTTCGGCGTGACGACCGATGAAATCTTGACTTTGGCGCTCGGCGCCGCAAACCGCGTCAAGTAGGCGCCATTTGCCTACCTGCGAGCGATCGCCCAGTAAGGAAATAGAATGACAATTCTCCCCGGCAGCTCCGCACCTCAGATTGCAAGCGAGCGGCACTCGCGTGACACAAGCCTCATCCACGCGCTGACCGAATCGGTCCCGGTGATGGACGACAGCCCTCAGCGGCTTGATGGAGATGAAAACCTGGCGAGGATAGGGAGTTCGATGAAGACGGAGAGCCTTTGGGATTGGTGGGACGGGGCCGCGTATGGGCTGATCCGCGGACCTGAGTGCAAACGTCTGCTTGCAGCTCTGCACATGGGCGGCGCCGCTGGCCCCGCTGGTCCGGTCGAACCAGGGATCATCCGGGCGGCTACGACTTATGACGGTACCGTCCCACGGTGTGTGCCGGACAAGTCGACGCACGTCGAGTGTACTTCTGTAGATGGCACTATAGGTATCCAGATATTCGAGGCTACCCATTCGCCGGCAGTCAGCGCGAGTGTGCTGGCCAGTCCTTTTGCCATGACGGCGCTGACGGTGGCGGCGCAGGTCCGGGCGGCCCTGTGGTCGGGCCGCAAGCCCTTGATCTGCCTCGGTCTGACCAAGGTCGCCGACGTCGCACCCCGCAAGGGGGGGGAGATACCGCGCATGGTGGCTGAGTACCTGCGGCGTCACCCCGCGATCGACCCGGCCGACGCCAGCCCCATGGCAATGAATGACTTCTGCGCGGGATGCTTCTACCTCCAGTTCATCCGAGTCACTGATGGCAGGGTCTTGGACTTGTGCGGTTCAGCGCTTTCCTTGACGATGGCGGTGGACCACAGCGGCGAATCCGACGACAGCGGAGGCGGTGGGGTAGACGCCTACTTAGCGGCCGCCAGCGAGGGGCTGGCCTGCCTGGCCGGAAAGGGTGCAGATCAGGCGCTGCGGGACATCGTGATTAGCTGTGCGGCCATTAGAATCAAGAATCGCCTGTCCCGGGAGTTGGCCGAAATTACAGACCTGGATGGGCTCGTCAGGTCTCGGGGCGGAGCCGTGACTCCCGCCGAGTTCTTCCTTGCACGATGGTGGGACGGCATGGAAACACCCTATTTTCGGATTGCGCTGTGCGCAGATGGATACCAGGACGTCACCGACGACCTGGGGACTCTCACAGGCTGGACCTGCGCCCGGATTAGGCGGACGCTATACAACTTCCTCCGCCACAACGAGTGTGTCGACCTCATCTCTGACTACCTCAGCCAGGAGACCTTCAACGAAGCACTCTTGGCACTCGTCAAAGGTGGCCCCAGCAGCCTCCACGGATACGCCAGCGCCGTGGCGGCTGTCACGGATGACGTCCTGGCCTGCCCCTGCGGCGTGACCGGACACCAGGAGGCCGCCGAAATTGCGATGGGATCCTGTCTGTGGAACCTGCTAGAGCCCCGCTACCTGGCGAGACAGCAGCTGGCCGCCTACGCCGCCAACACTGCTGTAGCCGATGCCTATTCCTGGCCATTGCCCGGCAACAGGCTTAAGGCCGCCGGGCCCACCCTGCAACTGGAAGCCATGTTGCATTCACCAACCTGGCAGCCCTTGTGGGAACACCATGAGCACACCCGCACCGGTCGCACGTGGGCAGCGGAACTGGCGCGCCGCGCCGTCAGGCGCAGCGTCCTCCACCCGCTGACACGTGAGGAATCTATTGCCTGCGAGGCCCTCGCCGAAGAGATCCTGCTTTGCTGTGAACGGCTCGACGACCGCGCAGACCTCCACGCCCTGGCAACTCGCTGGAGCCATCTGTTCGAGACCATTACGGCTCTGACTCTCACCCGCCTTGATGGCCCTAGTATTCACCACTCTATCGCCGAGTTCCACGCTCTTATCGGACGCATCTGGAAACACGCTGTGATCGGCCCCGATCCTGAAAATCCTGCGACGGAAACCGACGAATGCCTCTGCTTTGATCTCACTCAGGCATTTAGGCACAGCTATCTCCTACCCCACTCCGACGGTATTCGGATCCGACGTGCTTTCCTTGGCGTGGCCTCTAGCGCCGTTGAGCTCAGCGGCTTCAACCCCTTCGCGCGTCTTACTAACGGCACCGCTGCCCTCTGTGAGACGCCTGAACCTACTGAGTGTGTGTGAGCAGACCTGCGACTAACTGCAAGAGCAGCAAGGACCTGAACCGACTCAATTATCACGTCAAAGACTCTGCGGTCATCATGACCCGGCTTGGAGGCCACAGTCTCTGCACATGGATTAGCACCGTCGAGAAGGACTCGCCGACGCCTCGCCCGTTCGCCCGTAACCTGCGCCGCCACATTGATGCTGTCCCGCAGCGGCCTGACCTGCCATGCAGATCCGGCCCCGTCGGGGCCACCAATCGCATCAAGATGATCAGACGCCAAGTTTCGGCCGAGCCAACCTTGAGCTCGTCAGGAAACGAGAACTGCTAAAGCCGAACAACGTATTCAAAAAGAGTGCGACAGAGCCATGGTCCGCGACGGTAAAGTCCTCAACGGCTCGTCCTACGTGATCATCGGAGTGACCTCTGGCGGGAATGCTACATTCTCGGGGTTGTGGGCCGGAGACGGAGGCGAGGGCGCCAAGTTCCGGCTTGAGGTGTTGACCGAGATCAAGAACCGCTGTGTGGCCGACGTGTATATCGCGGTCTGCGCTGGCCTCAAGGGCTTGCCTGATGCGATCAACACAGTCTGGGACCGCACCATTTGTGCAGACTGTGTGATCTACTTGCTGCACAACATCTTCCGATACGCGGCCCATCAGTATTGGGACGAGACAGGAAGGGGTCTCAAGCCCGTCTACACGACGGCCACCGCGGCCGCCTCAAGCAGCGTTCGGCGAGTTCGCCGCCAAATGGGGCGGCCGTTACCGGGCAATCGTCAAACTATGGGAGAACGCCTGGACCGAATCCGTATCGTTCCTGGATTGTGACGTCGAGATCAGCAGAGCGCTCTGCTCGACGAACGCAATCCTGTTTGGCGCGACCGCGGAACCCGCGGAGGTCTATCTGCACGAGGAGTGGCTACACCGGCGCTAGGAGAACCCGAGCAGGTAGTGGTCGACCCAGCCAGGCGAAGTAGGGCCAGTAGGGCTGCCAGCTTATCCGCGTCCCGGAGGCCGGATGCGGGCCGATACAACGGGGGCGTACACGCAACTGTAATCTGCGGTCGCACGGCCAACATTCGTGCTCACTAACTTGAGCCAAGTCAGGTTTCAACAACGACCAGCGCGCCACGTCGATCGACGACGCGACCGCCTGCGCCGCCCTCGTCAGGGCAGCTGGCTAAACCGTGGCCCGAATCCCGTGGCCGACCAATCAGGCGAGTGGAGCGGGTTCGGCCGAAACATCGGTTGAAATGCTGTAGAACTGGCTG
The DNA here is from genome assembly GCF_041154655.1 of Nocardia sp. JMUB6875. NCBI lineage: Bacteria > Bacillati > Actinomycetota > Actinomycetes > Mycobacteriales > Nocardiaceae > Nocardia > Nocardia sp. JMUB6875. The sequence continues at coordinate 14,337 of NZ_BAAFGR010000100.1, read as the reverse complement.
CACCAGTGCCGGAAGCGCATGATCGGACCATCGCCGCGGGCGAGTCTTGGATGCTCCAAATACACCTTGTTCTGCCATACAGGGAAGTCCTTTGAAACGTCCCGAAGCAGCAATGGGAGGGCGATTGCACGCGTCAAATGGTAGATTCCATACGTGCCGATTTCGCGTAAAGGTCGCGGCCAGTTGCGGCTGCTAATGGGCAGCGCAATCATAAACCGCAACTCGATCTGGCGTGGATTAATCGACGTAGGCAATGCCCATATGACAATCGGCCTCTTCCATTTCGGCCGTGAAAACTCTGTTCTTATGACACCTAGTCCGAACAGTTTTGCGGTAACGTGCAACGAAATAGAGGTAAGAAATCCGCCCAAATGTCTCAAGGGATGGAGATCGTAGTCTAATTCAGCGCAAGTTCCTATGAATTCAATCGGCTTCCGAGGTTTTGCAACGAACCCGTGAAGGGTCGGAAGGTGCCCTAAGTCGATTGAGTTCTCCATAACCTCCTGCGGATGGTCAACCAATACATGCATGGAGTGAGCTGGTAGCCCGTAGCCATTCCACTGCATTCCGGGTATATCCCAATCCGGCAAATGATTACGGGCATGATGCCATACCAGAGCCAGGCCATCGATCTCACGACTCTCCAGCATGGTGAGCTGCGCCTTTGGTGGCGGTGTACCGTATTCGTTTCTTACACAGGCACCGGAGGGTGAGTAAGCGAAGTGGTGAAATGGACAGACAATGTCCTCACCGTCTACGCGACCGCCGTACCCTAGGTGAGCTCCCAGATGTGGACAATAGGGCCGACACACTCGAAGAAGCCCGGAGGCAGTGCGGTAAATTACGATATCTTCGCCCATGAAGTGGCTGCGCAGAACATGCCCTGGGCGGACATCGTTGCTGAATGCCACGACGAACCAACCATCGGGGTATGGAAGGCGCGGCTCGCGACTGTTGGGCGCGACTCTACCTTCATCAATTTTCGATTCGGCATTGGAACCAGTATTATTATTCATTGGATTCTCTATCTCTGCATGATCATGTTTCCATAGCAAAGCTAAATCTGTTCAGTATGGTCGAGGCAAGGCTTCGATCGGGCGCGCCGGGTGGTGCATGTGAGTGATTCTCCACGCCCTGAGGTTGGTACCGATCGCTCGTATCTTCCCAGTGGTCATTGCCGCGCATCCAATCCTGCAAGACGAGCACGTACCGCTGCACGGCATCTTGCTGCTGGTCGGGTACTAGTGCGGTCAAGCGGTCGGCTTTGTCGCTGCGTTGCTGGAATCGGGCGACCAGATCGGCAGTGCGGCTCACGGCGGCGCACATGGCCTCGCCTTCCGCTAGGCCGGATTCGAGGAGAATTAGGAACAAGTTGTTTGCCACCTCGATGTAGAACTGCCCAATGCTGGCCAAATTCTGATTCTCGTCGTGTCAAGTGCCAGCGCCGGAAGTCCAACGAGCACATGACGCCGAATGCGATAGAAACATTTGCCTCAAGCTTCTGCGTCGTTGACGATACTCCGACCAGCCGATGTGGACCCCAAACATCTTTGGAGCCAATTCTTATTGTGTATTGGTACCTTCTTGCCTGTAGATATTCGGCGTGTCGATCTGACTGGCGATCCGTCCGATCGGCCGCCGGGCGTGTACATACCCTCACCGAAGACGTACTACGTGAAACTGACGCGTGAGAGCGCAACAACGCCTGAGGAATTGCGTACCGTCGCACATGGGGCATAGGACTCCAGTGGGCCGAGCCAACACCGGACACCGGGTCGCTGCGCTCGGATCTGCTCGCCCTCGGTGAGACCTTCATGGCCCGCGATGCCCTGCGCGATGCGGTACAGGCCGGCCTACTCACCGCGATGGCCCGCGACGACACGGTCCGCGCCGCGATGTACGAAATGGTTGGCCGCCCACGCCAACAAGCCTTCGCCGCCATCGTCGCCCAAGCCCACGCCTGCGGCGAGATTTCACGCCCAGAACGCGGCCCCGACATAGCCAGAATTTTCCCGGCCATGACCTTCCGCAAACTCGTGCTCCGCAAACAACCCATGGACGCCGCCTTCGTCACCCACGTCGTCGACGACTACATCCTCCCCCTCCTCACCCGCGACTGATCACCGGAGACTGACCGCCGTGTCCGTCGAGTTGCGTTTGATCGCCTTTCTGTCCCGTTAGCTCACTCTTCGAAAGCATTTGCTCCCCTTTGCATTTCATGCGTGTAATTTGTCAGTGGCGAGTGGCATGGTGGTCGGTATGCCAAGTCTTCTTCATGACGCGCTCGCAGAACTGCTGCGCAACAACCCGAGGCTGGCGGCGGCGTTGGTGTTGGATCAAGACATCGAGCTGTCGGCACACCAAGTCGCGCAGGAGTGTCTGCACAACGATTCGGGTAGTACGGCGACGGTGGTAGACAGCAATTTCAGCGTGGTCGATCCGTTCAATCCATCGGAGGAGGTGGAGTTTCACGTCGATGCGGCCGTGCTGCTGGAAAGCCGCAGCGGCAGGTTATTGGTGGTGATGGAGCCACAGAAGGATCCGCCGAAGCCGGCCAAGCGGCGCGCCTGGCCAGCGTATGTGGGCATCGGTCACTCGCGGTTCAAGTGTGATACGGCGTTAGTGGTGATCGCGCTGAGTCAGCCCACGGCCAACAGCTGTCGCAAGCCGTGCGTGACTGGTCACCGCGAGTTTCGGCTGTATCCGATTGTGTGGGGACCGGATTACATGCCCAGCCCCGACGATCCTTGCATGGCCCAGGTGCGGGTCGAGCTGACCGTGTTGTGTGCGGTGACGCAAGCCCTCGACCTGGACAATCCGGCGTTCAGCGAAAGGTGCTGGACATTCTCGCGACTATCAGTGGCGAGCCCCGGGCGACCTATACTCACTACATCCGCGTCGCCGCTTCCGAAGCGGCGCGTCACTCCTTGGAGGCGCTCATGGCATCACCAACCTACAAAGACGAATTCATCGACTCCTTCGTGGATAAGGGGCGTACCGAAGGGTTCATTCAGGGCCAAGCGGCGGCGCTGCTGGATCTTCTCGAGGACCGGGGTTTCACGGTGTCGGATTCCGTGCGTGAGCTTGTGTTGTCGTGTACCGACAGAGCGCAGATCCGTGAGTGGTCCAAGGCCGCTATGCGGGAAGACACCATAGAGGCCGGAGCAGGCGGGGCATCCGCTGATGAATCTGGCCGCGGCGCATTTCGAGACCGGGCGGTGGGAGCTGGCGCACGAGTTCGCGGGGCAGGCGCTGGCGGCGTTCGAGGCGGTCGAGGATGTCGCGGGGGTCGCGGAGACGCGGCAGAATCTCGCGCTGATGTACACGCGCTCAGGGTGTTTCGATGACGCGGAACCGCTGCTGGCCGCGGCGCAGGAGCATTTCGACGCGGCCGGTGCGGCGCATCGGGCCGGAATCGGGTTGAAGGTCATGGGGTTCATCGCCGAGCATCGCGGGGATGCGGAGGCGGCGAATGCGCGGTATCGCCAGGCGTTGCACCGGTTCGAGGAGTCGCGGGCGGTCATCGACGCTGCCGATGTGCGACTTCGACTGGCCGCGACAGCTTTTGCGGCGGGGCAGTACGAGGAAGGTGAGGCCGAGCTGGCGGCCGCCCGGGCCACCTATGCCGTGCGCGGTCTCGGCCTGCACTGCGCCCAGCTCGACTATTGGCATGCCGGACTGCTGGAGCCGCTGGTCACCCAGGTGCCGGGATTGCTCGCGCGCGCAGTGGATCTCGCGGTTCCGGCGGCCCTGGCTCTGGACGCCGTGCGCTACGAGCTCCCCGACGGCGCGCAGCGCGACAACTGGAACCGCCGCATCGTGAATCCGGCGCTGCGGCTGGCCTTCCGCTACGCCTATCTGGCCGGTGATGCCCGCCTGGTCGCCGATCTCATCGAAAACCAGTGTGCGGGAACCATCCTGGACATCGACCGGCTCTCCGCTCAGCCGCCCGCGCCCCTCGATCTGTTCGAGCCCTTCGACCCGCCCTCCGATTCCGCGGCCCCGCTCCAGGACGCCCTGCAACTCGGCACCGCCCTCGCAGCGGTAGCGGCGAGCGCAGGACTGCCCGTGACCCCGCCGCCCCGCGTCGCCGTACCTCCCGACGGCCACATCGCCCTCGCCGCCTGGCTCGACGCGGCCGAACAGCGCTACGGCCGCCGCCTGCGTACGGACAAGGTCGTCCCGGGATGACGGAGCGTGGAAAGGTCATGGCCGCAGTCGATTTCGATCCCGCCGCGGCCGAAGGCGGCCGACGCAGGTCGCGGCCGACCGTGTCGGTGCGCATGGCGGATGCGGGCGATCTGTATCTCACCTGGCGATGGGCTGACGACAGCGCGCCCGGCGGTGTCGGTGTCGTCCCGGAGGAGCAGGTCGTGGCGGCCATGACGCGGTTCGCGGCCGCGCTGCCCGCGCCCGGTGTGGCGGGAGGGCTCGAAGCGGCGCTCACCACCGGCGAGCTGGCGTCGTATGCGACAGAGAACGAATTGGCCCAGTTCCTTTCGGCCACCTTTCTGCCCTACAACCTCGCGGTGCGGCTGCACGAACTCCTCGTCGCGGGCATCCGCCCGCACATTCGCATCCAACCCTCGCCCCGCACAGCGCAATTGCCGTGGGAACTGATCGCGCCCGATGTCGACGTGCGGCTGGTCGAGATCGCCGATGTCAGTGTGCTGGCCCCGCCCGGCATCGTGCACGCGCCCGCCCGCACGGCCCGCTCCTGGACGCGGACCCGCACCGGGCCGGTGATCGCGGTTCTCGATCCGCGCGTGCCCGGCTTCCGTGCCGACTCGGCACTGGGATCGGTGCTGGGCCGGATGGATTCGGCCGCGCCGCTGGCCGGACTGGTGGCCGCACATGCCGCCGACGACCGGCTGGTCCCTTCGGTCGACGATCCCCTGGACGCGTTCCGCCGCACCGATCTCGACCGCAACTGGCTCAGCCGCGCGCTGCACGCCGGTGCCGCCCGCCTGCTCTACGTCGGCCATGTCACCGCGGCGGCACCCGAATCCGGCCGCAGCGAATCGGCCACCCTGCACCTGTCCTGCACGGCCGCCAGCCCGGGCTGCGCCCCGGCCTACCGTGACCACCGGCCGCTCTCGGCCAGAGACCTGCTGCTCGGCACCCACGCGCTGGCTCCGGGCCACGACTATTCGGGCAATGGGGCCGGGAATGGCAATGGGGCTGGGAATGGCAGTGGCGCTGGGACCGGCGGTGGCGCTGAGAACGGCAACGGCGACAACCCGATTCCCCGCACCGGCCCCGAGATCTGGCCCATCCCCAGCCGGGTCGCTCTCATCGCCTGCGAGAGCGGCGGCGATCTCCGCTTCGCCGAACCCCTCGGCCTGGTGGCCGCCATGCTCACCGGCGGCGCGGAACTGGTCACCGCCGGCCGCTGGCCGCTGCCCACCGATCTCGCCTTCCATCGCCTCGCGGGCACCGACCCGACCGCGCATCCCTTCCAGGAAGCCGTGTGCGCCATCGACGCCGCCCACGAATCCGAGGACCCGGTGACCGCTCTCAACGACTGGCAGCGCACCCATCTGGCCGCCTGGCGCGCCACCGGGCTGATCGAGCACTCCCCGCTGATCTGGGCGGCCTTCGCCACGGTCGACACCCGCTGAAAAAGGCCGATCCGCCCGGATTTTCGGAGCGGCCCGAGGCGTTGCATTCCGCATGGAACCCATTCAGGTCGCCTGGGTGCCCGACGCGTGCACACTGCCGACGGCGGAACAGCCCATTCGCGTCGCCGAATTCGATGACCTGTTCAAAGGTGCGGTGCTGCGCCACACGCGCCCGGAACCGACCGCGATCGCCCTGGTACTCCCGGCCTCGGTCGAAGCGCAGGCGCGGGATCTGGCAGCACGTGAGACCTCCTGCTGCACCTTCTTCCAGTTCGGTTTCGAATCCGCGGGCGACGAGCTGGTGATGAGCATCCAGGTCCCGGCCGAGCGGACCGGAATCCTCGACGCGATCCAGGCGCGGCTGACGGACCAGCCGAGCACCTAGACAGCCCGCCCCGGAAACCACCGCCCCCAGAACTGTGGGGTCACGAAAAGATAACGGCCCCAACGATCCTCCGATGAGCTGTGCGGGACAGCAGGAACGGAGGGTCCGCGGTGGCGCGGTTCGTGACAGGCATCGTGGTGGCGGCATTGGCCGTCGCCTTGACATTGATCGCCGGACCGGTGGGCACGGCCGCGCCGGACGGCCTGCGGCAGTGTCAGGTCAGCGACGGGCGGCAGCCCGAAACCGCGACACCCGAAGAGGTGGGCCTGGATTCGGCCGCGCTGAAGCAGGCCGTCGACTTCGCCTCGGACCCGACCCGATTCACCGTCCAGGTCTTCCGCAACAACTGCCTGATCGGCTCCGGCCCGAACAATCAGCGCGCGGGCGGCGTCGCCTGGAATCTGTGGAGCGGAACCAAGAGCGTGGTGTCCATGGTGGCGGGCATCGCCGTCGACGAACACAAACTGCGCGTGGACGATCCGATCGGCAACTACCTGCCCGCCGGGCTCGGTGACGCCGAACATCGCGCGATCACCGTGCGCAGCCTGCTGACCGAGACCTCCGGCATGGAGATCGCCATCGCCTCCGAGGGTGTCACCGGCCTGGCCCGGCTCGACCCGAATGTGGTGGCGCAGGCGCTGGCCATGCCGGTTCTGCATCCGCAGGGCGAGACCTGGCAGTACAGTCAGCGCGCCGTCGACCTGCTCGTCTATGTGATCCAGCGGGCCATCGGCGAGGACTTCCAGGCGTACGCGCAGCGAAACCTGTTCGACCCGTTGGGTATCCGAACCTCCGACTACCTATGGGCGCGTGATCGCAGCGGCAACACCTACGGTCATGCCCACCTGGTGCTGCCGCCCGACGACTACGCCAAACTCGGACTGCTGCTGGTGAATCGCGGCAATTGGCATGGCCGCCAGCTGATCTCGACCGACTACCTGGCACAGGCGACCACACCCAACGACGTCAATCCCTGCTACGGATTCCTGATCACGGTCAACGGCCCCGACTGCGAGGACCTGTTCCCCGGCCTGCCCAAGGATTCCCTCCAGATGGCGGGCATGATGCGGCAGGACAACTTCATCGTGCCCAGCCTGGGCCTGCTGGTGAGTTGGACCGGCGTCACGGTTCCCGGTGGGGCGGTGAGCTTTCCGCACGATGTGCTGCGCGGCGTGGCCCTCGCCTTCCGCAGCCCGACCCTGCCCGATCCGGGCGCCTACGTCCCGCGCCCGGACACCAGCCTCACCGACCCGATGTTCCTGAACCCCGACGCCACGCTCTCCGCGATCGGCCTCGGCCCGATGGCCTACCCCGGCTGCGGCGTTCTGGAATGCCTGGGCAAGCCCCTCTACCCGCCTTTCGGCGACTGGCCGCCGGGCTGCTTCGTTCTGGGCTGTGCCGGACCCGATCCGGCCACTCCCGGTATTCGCTGAGTTTTATTGCGGCTGGCCGCAATTGGCGCAGAAGGCCGCGCCTACCTGGACCTGGTGGCCGCAGCCTCGGCAATTCGATTGCAGGGACAGGGCGGTGCCGCAGGTGGAACAGAACCGGCCGCCCGTGGTGGGCGCATTGCAAGTCGGGCAGGACACCCGCGCCGGGGTGGCGACATCGTGCTGGGAGACCCAATCCTGCTGGTAAGCCGCCTCACGAATCTGCGACCCGCGCGCCTCGGCCTGGGCCTGCGCGATCTGATGCGCCACTTGCGGGGAGCAATTGGTGCACTGACCGACCTGCTCGTTCCAGCAGACGTTGTGGCAGACCCAGCGGCCGCAGCCGCCGCACAGCCGGAAGTCGTTGCGCACCTGCTCGACCGCGCGGGAGAAGGCCTTGTCCTTGGTGCTCGAGGAGGACCCGCCCCAATGGTTGGAGTAGCTCTCCGCGGCATTGGAGATCTTGTCGATGGCGCGCACCTGGTCGCCGAAGAGATCGCGCAGCACCCGCAGCGCGCCGCGGCCGCGCGAGAAGTAGTTCTGCTCGAACGGCGACTTGTAGGCGGTGCTGCAGCGATCACAGCGGAACTCCCACTGGAATCCGTCGTCATTGGATTCGTCGTGGTAGTAGCTGGTGAAGACGACCGGACCGGTCATGGCGGAGTTATTCCTTTACGGCTGAGCGAAGTCTGTGAACCGACGTGCCCGGAACCCCCCGGACCGTGTTTCGTCAGGTTCTTATCGTATGACTCGCTCGGCTCGCAACACATCCCACGAATCGGCGGAGGCTACTCGGGGAAGCCGACCTCGACCTCGGTTCGGTCGCGGCGCACGTACATGTCCCAATAGCGGTCGCCCAGTTCGGTATTGGTCATGCGGTCGATCTCGATGCCCGGCGGGACCAGCTCCGGATGCTCGTCGACGATCCGCTCGGCCTCGCTGTCGCCGATCAGCACGCCGATGTTCAACAGCCCGACATACACGCCGGTGTCGCGCAGTTCCTCGGCGAGTTGCAGCAGGTACTCGCGCTGAGCCGCCAGGGCCACACCGAAATTCGACAGATACGGCAGCACCACCTTCGGTGAGGAACCCGAGGAGAACAGCAGCGTGCCCGTGCCGCGCTCGATCATGCCGGGGGCCAGCGCGCGGGTTACGAGCATGGGGGAGTGGAGTTTCAGGGCCATGGGGACGCGGAGGTCGGGGACCTCGAGGGCCAGCGTGGACGGAGTGCGGTCGGCCATCTGGCCTGCCGCGCCGTGCAGGGCGACATCGATTTCGCCGAAGGTCTCCCGGATCGTGGTGATCACGTCGGCGATCTGCCCGGCGTCGGTGACGTCCGCGGGGAAGGCCGCGGCCTCGATGCCCTCGGCCTTCAGATCGGCGACATGCTGCTCGGCCTTGTCGGGTTTGCGGCCGATGACGGCGACCCGGAAGCCCTCGCGCCCGAAGCGGCGGGCGACGCCCATGCCCAGGCCGGGACCGAAACCGAAGATGGCGATGGTCTTGCTCATGCTCGCACCTCATTAAGTTGAGCCATAGTTCAAGTTACGATTCCGACGCTAGCATGAAGTTGAACCTATGCTCAACTTAAATCCGGTGCCCGATTTGTAGGATCGGCGCATGCCCGCGCAGAAACCCCTCCGCCTCGATGCCCGCCGCAATCGCGACGCGTTGGTGTCCGCGGCGCGCGAGGTCTTCGCCGAACGCGGACTCGACGCGCCGCTCAAGGAGATCGCCGCGCGGGCGGGGGTGGCCATCGGCACGCTCTACAACCGCTTCCCGACCCGCGACGATCTGATCGCGGCCGCGGTGGCGGATCGAGTCGAGGCGGGCGGGCGGATCGCCGAAGAGGCACTGGCGCTTGATGATCCCTGGGAGTCGTTCGTCTATCTGGTCGAGAAGGTCTGCGCGCTACAGGCTTCCGATCGGCTGATGAACGAGCTCGCGCTGCGGGCCGCGCCGAGTCCGGAGATCGCCGCGCAACGCGATCGCGGGCATGCGGCCATGCGCGAAATCATCACGCGCGCACAGGATGCCGGTGTACTGCGGGCGGATTGGGTGCTGGAGGACATCGCCTTCATCACGTGGTCGCACACCCGCGTGGTGGAGCAGACGGCGGGCATCGCGCCGGAGGCCTGGCGGCGCAATCTGGCCCTGATCCTGGACGGGTTGCGCGCGGAAGCCGCTCATCCGCTGCCGGTTCCGCCGATCAGCGAGGAGCAGTTGAACCGCTCACTGTTGGCCAACCCGGACTGAAGCGGCGGTTTCGACTCCGGTTACGGTCGAGGGGTCAGTATGTTCGCTCGTGTTCGGAGGTTGTGAAATGGCAGGGATTCCCGCGGTGCCGACGTCGTTGCTCGCGGCCGGTGGCCTCACCGGTGGTTTCGCCCTCGCCCAGGCCACCAAGAAGCGTCAGCTCGGCGGCGCGGTGTTCGCGGCGGGTACGGCCGCGGCCTTCCCGCGCTGGCGCAAGACGGTCGGGACCGGCGGGGCGGCGGCGCTGACCGGGCTCGCCATCGGTGCGATGGGCGCCTCGCATCCGCTGGCCAAGAAGATCGGCGCGTGGCCGTCGGTCGCCGTGGTGTCCGGGGTGGTCGCGGCCGCCGCCTATATCGCGGTGGATCGCCGGGGCTGATTCTCGTCGGCGCGTCGCGGATGGCGTGTTGCGAACCGGTGGGTTTGATCCCGTGCCGGGGGACGGGAAGCGCAATACCGTGGAGTATGCGCACTTTCGTCCATCTGCTGCTGTTCGCGGCCGCCATCGCGGTGGCGGTCGGGGTTTTCGGTCCACTCGTCGGCACGGTCGACGCCCGGAATGTTCAATTCGCTGATCTCCGAGATGGTTTCGCGTCGGGCCGGACGCTGGATCAGATCGGGGCGCATTCGGGGGCGTTCTACAGTTCACTGGCCATCGGACTGCTCGGGGTGGCGGCGGTCGTGCTGCTGGCCGCGCTGTTCGGATCGCGGATCGTGGGCTGGCTCGGGGTGATCGTGGGTCTGGCCGGTCTCGGGGTGCTGACCTGGCGGCTCGACGACCGGTTCGACCACGAATTGCGCAGCGACTGGCGGCATCTGCTGAGCGGGACCTGGGGGCTGTACCTGGTCGGCGGCGGGCTGCTGCTCTCACTGCTGCTACTGCTCATCCCGCGGGAACGACGCCTACCCCCGCCGCCGCCTCGGCCCGGCTTCTGAGGCCGGTAACGCCACGTCCGAAAACCGCGTGCCTCCCGCACCGCCGATGATCTACGGTCGGTGAATGGCGCAGCGGATCGAGACGGTGGACAAGGGTGCGATGGCGGCGGCCGCGGTCACCGTAATTCTCTGGGCCTCGGCCTTCGTCTTCATTCGCAGTGCGGGACACGCGTTTTCGCCGGGCGCGCTGGCCCTGGGCCGCCTGCTCTCCGGTTCGATCGCCCTGATCGCCATCATGGTCATCACCGGCGAGCGCTTCCCGCCGCGATCGACCTGGCGCGCCATCCTGATCTCCGGCGTCCTCTGGTTCGGCGTCTACATGGTCGCCCTCAACTGGGGCGAACGCCACCTCGACGCCGGCACCGCCGCCATGGTCATCAATATCGGCCCGGTGCTGATCGCCCTGCTGAGCGGATTCTTTCTCGCGGAAGGCTTTCCGCCCCGCCTCATGGCAGGCATCGCCGTATCCTTCACCGGCGCGGTCATAGTCGGCCTCTCGAACTCCGACGGCGGCTCAGCCGCCGCCCTCGGCGTCCTCCTCTGCGTCCTCGCCGCGGTCTGCTGGGCCGTATCGGTCGTCGTCCAGAAACCGGCCCTCACCCAAGCCTCCGCCCTCCAGATGACCACCGGAGGCTGCGTCGTCGGAACCCTCGCCTGCCTGCCCTTCTCACCCCAACTCATCACCGAGGCCACCGCCGCCCCCATCACCTCCACCCTGAGCCTCATCTACCTCGGCGTCTTCCCCACCGCCCTCGCCTTCACCACCTGGGCCTACGCCCTGGCCCGCACCACCGCCGGCAAAATGGGCGTAACCACCTACGCCGTCCCCGCCCTCGTAATCCTCATGTCCTGGCTAGCCCTGGGCGAAGTCCCCACCCTCCTAGCCCTCCTCGGCGGCCTCTTCTGCCTCTCCGGCGTAGCCATAGCCCGCTCCGGCTCAACCCGCCCGCTCCCCGCACCCGCCGTGAATCCGGAAGCCTCACCGGCCGAGTAGGTCGATCAGCGTGCGGAGCTGTGCGGTGTAGTACTGCTCGAATTCCGGTGTGCCGGGCTGCTTTCCGGTGGCCTGCGCGGCGGTCTCGGGGAGCATGACCGGGGCCAGGATCGCGCCCATCAGGGCCATGCGGACGAAGGCTGGGTCCAGGTCGGGGGAGATCTCGCCGCGCTCCTGGGCCCGGCTCAGATTGGCCAGATCGGTCTCGACGGTGGCGGAGCCGTCGAGATAGTCGGTGGCGGAACCGCTTCCGGTGAGCCCGCGCCAGACGAGTAGGCGCGCGGGCCGGGGATCGGCGAGAATCGCCGACAGGTAGCGGGCCGCGATCTCGCCGAGCGGTAGCTCCGGATCCGCGCGCTCGGCCTCGGCGGCGGGCCAGCCGCGCTGAATCTCTTGGTAGAGGCCGTCTTTGCCGCCGAAGTAGTAGGCGATGAGCTGTTTGTTCACCCCCGCGCGATCGGCGATCTCCTGGACTCGCGCACCGTCGAAACCCTTGGCCGCGAACTCGTCCAGGGCCGCGTCCAGCAGCGCTTGTCGCGAGCGTTCGGCATCGCGTCGGCGGTCGGCGGCGACGGGAGCGCGGCGCGGGCGGCGGTCGGGAACGGGCTCGATTGCCATTCGGCCATCGTACTGCGGTGGATGACTGTGTCATCCATTCGGTTGTCATCCGTTTGGTTGACACATTTATCCAACTGGATGACACTTCGAAGCGTGACGACCTCGAATCTCCCGGAGGCGGTCGACGACCGCCCCGCCCTCAACCCGCATGCACGCCGCGCGATCGTGGTGGTGCTGGTCGGGGCGGTACTCGCCTTCCTCGACGCGACCATCGTCAATGTCGCGCTGAAATCGCTGGCTGCCGATCTGGGCGGGACGCTGGACGAAATCCAGTGGGTGGTCACCGTCTATCTGCTCGTCCAAGCCGCGGTGCTGCCGGTGACCGGTTGGGCCGCGCGGCGAATGGGTGCCAAGCGGGTCTATATCGGTGCGCTGCTGCTGTTCACGCTCGCCTCGCTCGCATGCGCGGCGGCCGGGAGCGTCGCCACGCTCGTCGTGGCGCGGGTCGCTCAGGGAATGGGCGCCGGGGTGATGATTCCGGTCGGGCAGATGATCCTGGTGAGCGCCGCGGGGAGACAGGGCATGGCCAGAGCGATGGTGGCCGCGGGCATTCCGATGGTGCTGACGCCAGTCATCGGTCCGACCATCGGCGGGCTACTGCTCGAATACGCGGGCTGGCAATGGATATTCCTGATCAATGTCCCGATCGGCGTCCTCGGACTGATCCTCGCGGCACGCCTGCTCCCGTCGGATGTGCGCACCGAATCGGCCCGGCGGCTGGACGTTTTCGGATTGCTCCTGATCTCGCTCGGCATGGTCGGGATCACCTACAGCCTCTCGGCGGCGGTGCAGCGCGGGGTAACGGATCCGCGGGTGCTCGTCACACTCCTCGGCGGTACGGCTCTCACGACGCTGTTCATCGTCCACGCGCTGCGAACCCGGAATCCGGTCCTGGATCTGCGCCTCTGGCGGGATGGCTTCTTCGCGGCGGGCACCGCCTCGACGTTCGTGATCGGCGCGGTGACTTTCGGCGCAATGGTCCTGCTGCCCTTGTATTTTCAAATCGTCCGCCACCAGGACGCCGCCCACACCGGCCTGCTCATGGCCCCGCAAGGCATTGGAGCGGCGGTCGCCATGGGTGTGTCCGCTCGCCTCTACGAACACATCGGAGCCCTGACCGCGCTGCTCGGTGCCGTCATCGGTTGCGCGGCCACCGTCCCGTTCCTGCTCATCGCCGACGACACTCCGTACTGGCTGCTCAGCGGTGCCATGGTGCTGCGCGGTCTGGGGATCGGCCTGGCCGCGATGCCGGCCATGACCGCGGCCATGCGAAACCTGACACCGTCCCAGATCATCGACGCCACACCGCAACTCACGATCATGCAGCGACTCGGTGGCTCGATCGGCACCGCCGCCTTCGTCGTCATCCTCCAGCGGCACCTACCCGGCGGCGCCGATCAGGCGGCCCCTGCCTTCGCTGTGACCTTCAGCTGGGTTCTCGTGGCCTCCACGCTGGCGGTGGTGCCGACCTTGTCGATGGTCCTGCTGGGCCGACGATGGACGGCAGGTTACCCCGAACCCCTATAGGGTATATGGTCGAAGCAGAGTCGGTCGTCGGAGGAGCGCGGGATGGATCGTCGGGACGGGCAGCGGACTGCGGTGCTGGATGTGCGCGGGCTGCACTGGGCCAGCCAACAGGGTGTGGTCAAGGCGGTGCTGGGGCGGCGGCCGGGGGTGGTTGTGGTGGAGGCGAATCCGGTGGCGCAGACGGCGACCGTGACCTTCGATCCGGCGGTGACTTCGGTGGCTGATCTGCGGGAATGGGTGCGGGAGTGCGGGTTGCACTGTGCGGGGCAGTCGGTGCCGAACCATGTGTGCGATCCGATGGCTGAACCCGGCGGGCATGCGGGGATGGACCATGGCTCCCACGAAGGCCACGACGGTCACGCCGGTATGGATCACAGTGCGCACGCCGGTGTGGATCACAGTGCGCATGCGGGGATGGATCATGCTGCGATGGGGCATGGGGGACATGCGGGGCATGCGGGGATGTCTATGGAGGACATGGCCCGGTATATGCGGAATCGGTTTGTTGTCGCGGCTGTGTTTTCGGTGTTGGTGATGTTGTGGTCGCCTATGGCTACCGACATGTTCGGG
>NZ_BAAFGR010000099.1:0-30388 GCF_041154655.1 Nocardia sp. JMUB6875 | reverse complement strand
CCCGCGGCCTGGCCAAGATGTACAGCGCGCTCGCCTGCGACGGCTACGTCGATGGCCACCCCTACCTGTCCCCGAAAACCGTCCGCGAACTGGAACGCATCCGCACCTACCGCCTCGACCACTCCCTGCTGATCCCGTTCTGGCACTTGGGCTACCACAGCCTCCCCGCCGCCCGAGCCCCCCGCGGCTACGGCCACATGGGCGCCTTCGGCTCCACCGGCTGGACCGACCCCGCCTCCGGCCTCTCGGTCGGCTTCGTCCACAACCGCATGTCCCTGGCCTGGAGCCCCCTCGACCAAACCTTCGCCATCCCCCTGCTCCACCTGATCCTGCGCGCCGCCCGCCTGCCCGCCGCCGAATTCGAGCAGCGCACCGCCGGAGCGGCCTGAGCCGTTGTGCCGCAACGGCACTGGGACAGGATCAGAGGGCTTCGAGGATCATGGCATTGGCTTGGCCGCCGGATTCGCACATGGTTTGCAGGCCGTAGCGGGCGCCGCGGGCGTGCAGGGCGTGGACGAGGGTGGCGGTGAGGCGGACGCCGCTGGCACCCAAGGGATGGCCCAGGGAGATCGCGCCGCCGTGCACGTTCACCCGCGAGAGGTCGGCGCCGGTTTCTTTGGCCCAGGCCAGGATTACGCTGGCGTAGGCCTCGTTGATCTCGATCAGGTCGATATCCGAGAGGCGTAGGCCGGTTTGGCGCAGGACCTTGTCGGTGGCGGGGATGACGGCGGTGAGCATGAGGTAGGGGTCGTCGCCGACGGCGATGTGGCTGCGGATGCGGGCCAGCGGGGTCAGGCCCAGGCGCTGGGCGTGCTCGCTGGTGGTGACCAGGACCGCGGCCGAGCCGTCGCCGAGCTGGCTGGCGTTGCCCGCGGTGATGTGCCAGCCGATTTCGGGGAAACGGGCGGCCAGGGCCTCGTTGTAGAACGAGGAGCGCAGCGCGCCCAGACCCGCGGCGCTGGCGTCGTAGCGGATGGTCTCGTCGAACCGCAGATCGTTGATGGCGGTGGTGAGTTCGGCGTCGAACAAGCCGTCCTTGGTCGCCGCGGCGGCGCGCCGGTGGCTTTCCAGGGCGTACTCGTCGAGCTGGTCGCGGCTGAATCCCCAACGCGCGGTGATGAGTTCGGCGCTGATGCCCTGCCACGGCACCCCTTGCGGATAGCGCTCCAGAAACGCCGACCCGGTGAGGTTGTCGGCATCGAGCAGGCTGGTGCCCATCGGGATGCGGCTCACCGACTCCACCCCGGTGGCCACCACCAGATCGCAGTCCCCGGCGATCACCGCGTGCGCGGCGAAGCGCAGCGCCTGCTGGCTGGCGCTGCACTGGCGGTCGATGGTGCTGGCGGGCACCGATTCCGGGAATCCGGCCGCCAGCGACGCCCGCCGGGTCACATTGGTGGCCTGCTCGCCGACCTGGCTGACCACCCCGCCGATCACCTCGTCGATCAACACCGGATCGATCCCGGCCTGCTCGACCACCGCGCGCAGGCTGTGCGCCATCAAATCCACCGGATGCACCCCGTCCAGCGCGCCCCCGGGTTTGCCCCGGCCGATCGGCGTGCGCACCGCCGCGACGATTACCGCGTCCCGCATGATCCCGATCCCTCGACAACCCCGGCGCTCACGCCGGAATCCCCAGCACCCGCCGCATGGTGGCCAGCTTGGCCGACGTCTCGGCGAACTCGGCGTCGATGCGGCTGCGCGAGACCACCCCGCCACCGGCCCGCAACGTCAGATGCCCACGGTGGGAATCGAGTTCGAGCCCCCGCAACGCCATGTGGAACTCGCAGTCCCCGTCGCTGTCGACCCACCCGACCAACCCGCCGTAGTACTCGCGCGCCGACTCGTACCCGGCGATCATGGCCCGCGCCTCGGCCTGGGGGACCCCGCACACCGCGGGGGAGGGATGCAGCGCCGCGACCAGCTCGGCCACCGGCGTACGCGCATCGCTCAGGCGCGCGGTGATGGGAGTTCCCAAGTGCCACAACCCCGGAGCGCTCACCAGCACCGGCTCGTCCGGACAGTCCAACTCCGGGCAGAACGGCGCCAAACCCTTGACCATGAAATCCACCAGATGCCGATGCTCGGCCAGATACTTCGCATCGAACAGGACCGCGCGAGCACGCTGCTTGTCCTCGGACTCCGGCAGCCGGGTATCGCGCACGATGGTGCCCGCCAGCGGTGTCATCGTCACCGTGTGACCGGTCTTGCGCAGGAACAACTCCGGACTCGCGCCCAGGGTGTACACCCCCGGCTGCTCGAGATGCTCGACGAAATAGCTCTGCGCGTTCGGATACAGGTTCGCGATGCGCGCGAACATCGCCAGCGGATCGACCACCCCGTCGTAGAAGTAGCGTTCGGCGCGGGCCACCACGATCTTCTCCAGCGCCGAATCCGGCGACCGCAACAACAGCAGCGCATCATCGATCAACCGCAGATAGTCCGCGATCGAGGCGTCGTTGAACGCGATATCGGGCCGGAAATCCGCGCGCGACCCACTCGCACCCCGGGATTCGAGCCGCTCGGTATTGCGCCAGCCCAGATACAGCGACGAACTGGCGGCCGCGTCGTCGAAGGGGATCGAGCCCGCGACCAGATTGCCGTAGTCCGCCGCCCGCACGGCCGCCTCGGCCTCGGCCAGACTGTGGTAGCAGATCAGCGGTCCGTCCAGCCCGACCGGGCTGCTGCCGCCGCTGAGGCGGAATCGTGTGGGTTCACTCATAGCTCTGCTCCGATTCCGTTTCCCGCCAACAACTCCCGCACCCTGCGGCGATCGATCTTCGAATTGGGCAGCAGCGGAAGCTCACCGCCCACCAGCAGCCGCTTGGGCGCCGCCGCCCGGCCCAGCAGCCGCCGCACCGCCTCGCGCAGCACCGCGGCCTCGGGCGGGGAAAAGCCCGGCTGCGAAACGACATACGCGCCGACGGCCTCGCCCCATTCGCGATCGGGCAGGCCCAACACCACCGCGGCCTGCACCCCCGCCACCCCGGTTAGGGCCTGCTCGACGGCCACCGCCGACACCTTGACCCCGCCGGTGTTGATCAGATCGTCGATCCGCCCGAGCGGTTCGAGCAGCCCCCGCGACCAGCGCCCGCGATCGGCCGTGCGATACCAGCGGGTCTCGCCCTCGAGGTAGAACGGCTGCTCGGCGGCGTCGAGGTAGCCGTCGGCGACGACCTCCCCGCCCAGATGGACGATGTCGTCGACGATGCGCACCCGTACCCCGTCCAGCGGCCGCCCGTCATAGACGCAGCCCCCGCAGGTCTCGGTCATCCCGTAGGTGATCACCGCGTCGGTCACCGCCCGCAGCCGCGCCCCGGTCTGCTCGTCCAGGCGCGCGCCGCCGATCAGCACCTTGTCGAAACCGCCCAGTGCCTCCCGCGATTCGGCATCGGCCAGCAGCCGCTGCACCTGTGTGGGCACCAGCGAGGTGTAGCGGCGACCGGCGGGCATGGCGCGCGCGGCCGCGGCGAACCCGGCCGGATCGAAATGACCCCCGGCCAGCGCCGAGACCCGGGTCCCGCCCAGCACCGCCCGCGAGATCACCTGGAACCCGGCCACGAACCCGGGCGGCAGGCACAACAGCCAGTCACCCGCCCCGCCCAGGCGCTCCGCGCTCGCCTGCGCCGACGCCAGCAAGGCGTTGCGCGACAACAAGGTTCGCTTCGGTACACCACTGGATCCGGAGGTGGACAACACCACCGCGGTCCCGGCGGGCACCGTGCGCGGCAGCCCGTCGGCGGCCGCCGGATCGGTGAGCGGGGCGATGGCGTGCTCACCGCGGTGGACCTCGTCGAGGGCGTGCTGCAGTGCGGTGAGGGCGGTTTCGGGATCCTCGGGCAGGAGCAGCGGTGTGAGCGGGACCGAAGTCAGCGTGTGTGGCATCAGGAGTACTCGAGGTTTCCGGAGAGTTCGGGGGTGGGCAGCGCCAGTTCGATGGCCAGTTCGGCATGCGCGGCCGCCTCGAAGGCGGCATCGGCGGCGCGGCGGGTCTCAGCGTGGATATCGCGCAAAGACGTTCGGGCGACCGGGATTTCGAGGACCGCGCGTTGCCGCGCCCGGCGTGCGCGCGCCAGCGCCGCGGGCAGCTCGTCGACCTCGACCCGCTGATGAGCGACCCCGTAGCCGCCGCACAACCGCGCCATGTCGATATGCTGCGGCGTCCCGTAGATCCGCTCGAAGGTGTCGCCGTAGGGTTCCCGCTTGTAGGTGGGGTGCCCCTGCTCGAGCAGCTCGAAGATCCCGCCGCCGGAGTCGTTGGACACCACGATGATCAGATTGTCGGGCACCTGCTCGAGCTGCCCGGTCTGCAAACCGGACGCGTCATAGGCGAAGGTCAGATCGCCCAGCAGCGCGACCACCGTCCGCTCCGGCGCCGAGAGCGCCGCACCCACCGCGGCACTGACATTTCCGTCGATCCCGGCGACACCGCGATTGGACAGCACCTGCACTCCCGCGGGCACCCGCCCGGCCATCGACACGTCCCGGATCGGATTCGACGCCCCGACCCACAGCAGGTCACCGGCGCGCAACCCGCCCAGCACGGCATGGGCCACACCCATGCCCGTGCGGCGGCGCACCGGATCGGCCAGCGTGCGCGCCCAGGCGCGGCGCACCAGCTCATCGGCGAGTTCGAGCTCACGCACCCACCCCGGCGACGCCGCACCGGTGAAACCCGGATTGCGCGAGAGCACTTCGATATCCGGTGCCGCATACACCCAATCGCCGCCCCCGGCCACGAGCACCGTGTTCACCTCCGGATGCGCCAGCAGCCGCCCCACATTCCGGTGCAAGGTCGGACGCCCGTAGATCAGCACCTGTTCGGGCCGCACGTAATCGAGCACCCACGGATGCAGCCGCACCCGCGCACCCACATCCACCGTCGGCTCGGCCATGCACGGCAGCTCCGCGGGCAGATCCGCCGGATCGGTGCCGTCACCGGCGATCACCAGCGTCGAGCCGCGCAGATCGATGCGCGGGGAATCCGCGTGCCGCCCACGGCGCGGATCGGGCATCCGGATCCACGGCGCCCCGTCGGGACGCCCACCCGGACACGAGGATTCGGCCGCCGGCGGCAGCCCCGAGACGAGCGGCACATCGATCTGCACCGGTCCGGGACGACCCAGCAGCTGCCCGGTCCCGATGCCCAGCGCCCGGCAGATCTGCGCGCGCAGCACCCCGTTCTCCCGCGACCCCAGCACCGCACCCGACCACAGCTGCTGCACGTGACGCACCTGCGCACCCAGCAGCGTGGTCTGCTCCACCGTCTGGGAAGCCCCGGTGCCCAGCACATCCGGAGGACGATTGGCGGTCACCAGCACCAGCGGCAGATCGGCGTAGTTCGCCTCGGTCACCGCGGGCAGCAGATTCGACACCGCGGTCCCCGAAGTGGTCACCACCGCCGCCGGAATCCCGCTCGCCTTGGTGATCCCCAGTGCGACGAACGCCGCGGAGCGCTCATCCAGGCGCACCTGCAGCTTGATCTGCCCGGCCCGCGCACGCCGCACGAGTTCGAACCCCAACGGCCCGTTGCGCGAACCCGGACAATAGACGACCCATCGCACGCCGTTGCGAATGAGTTCATCGACGACCACAGCGGAAATGATCGATTGCACGGCACCTTTTCCCGCCGAATCGATCTCGGCATGCGAAAAAGCAGACCGGTTTGGAAAATTGTTCACAGAAACATCCCCGACGAAACTTCCCCGGTCCAAATTCGTTGCTGGTCATCTGACCGGCAACGTCACGGCGACACGGTATCGGCCGGACGTGGCGGTGTCAATTTGAGGTCGGGTCGTGAACGACATTGCAGTTCAGGCTGTTTCAGGGGTTCGCGCGTGGTCTGAGGATGGTTGCGGGGGAGCAGGATACGCGCGAACCGGGGCTCTGGCTATGACCAAGCTAACGGGATCGTTTGGCGCGAGAGGCAACTCAAAAGAGAACTGACCGGTCTGTCTGCATTGACAGCAACAGCCTGACCAGCGGGTGTGAATTGTGTGTTAAGAATCGATGTTCCACATCAGCTGCGGATTTGGTTCGATGACACAAGTTGTGCGAATATCCCGGTGCCGAAACACCGGGAGCGCAACCACTATTCGCCCGAATCCTTGCGGGCCTTGGACGGCTGGACGCGGGAGGGCTCATTGGGCATCTTCGGATAGACCGGCGGCCACGGCGCATCCATCAACCCCGCCGCCATATCCTTCTCCGACATCTCCAGCAGCGGCGCCAGCGACTGCGGCGTGCGATCGGCCCACGGATCACCCAGCTCGGCCACGCGCGCGGGAACCGTCGCGATGGTCAGCTCGTCGGGCACGATCGATTCGAGGGCCTCCCACGACACCGGCGTCGACACCTGCGCCCCCACCTTGGGCCGCACACACCACGCCCCGAAAACCGTTTTGTGCGGGGCGTTCTGGTTGAAGTCGACGAACACCCGCGACCCGCGCTCTTCCTTCCACCACGCCGCGGTGATCTCCCGCGGGTGGCGGCGTTCGAGTTCGCGGGCCAGCGCCACCGCCGCGGCACGCACCTGGTAGCCGTCCCAATGCGGTTGCAGCAGCGCGTACAAGTGCAGACCGCGCGAACCCGAGGTCTTCACCCGCACATCGATACCCAGCTCGGCGCACAACGCGCGCACCGCGAACGCAGCCCGGCGCAGATCCTCGAACCCGATACCGGGCGAGGGATCCAGATCGATGCGCAGCTCATCGGTCACCCCCGTGGGCGGCAATACATTCCCGGCCGCATCCAGCACCGGCGGAAACGTCGAGGCCGCCTCGGCGCCCGCATGCGTGGGCCAGACGTGAAAACCCAAGCAGCCCAGGTTCACCGCCCACAGAATATGCGCCATATCCACCGCGACCAGCGCGTCACTGGTGGTGCCGTTGGGCGTGGACACCACCGTGGTCTGCAGCCAGTCCGGCACCGACTTGGGCACCCGCTTCTGGAACCACGACTTGCCCGACGCCCCGTCCGGATAGCGCTCGAGCAGCACCGGCCGCCCGCCGATGGTCCGCATGATCGGATCAGCCACGGCCAGGTAGTAATTCACCAGATCCAGCTTGGTCTCACCGCGCTTGGTGAAGTAGATCTTGCCCGGATTGCTGATGGTGACCGTGTGCCCGGCCACCTCGAGCTCCAGCGATTCACTCACCGCGCGGTCCCTTTCGCTGCTCTGGCCTCGGCGAAGATATCGGCCAACTCCGCGGGCGCGACCTCGTCGAGCTGCGCGTATGTACACGATTCAGGAGTGCGGTCGGTCCTGAACCGAACCAGCCGCCCACCGTGGCGCAACCGCCCCGCCATCACATGCTCGTAGCGCACCTCGGCGACCAGTTCCGGCCGCAGCGCCTCCCACGACAGATCCTTGCCGCCGGTCCAGCGACTCACCCCGCCCGGCATCTTCCCGTCGGCCTTGGCCTGGGCGGCCGCGTCGGCCCAGGAGCGCCACGGATGATTCTCGAGTGCGTTGCGCCGCAACGGTTCCAGCTCGTCGACCAGCTCCTTGCGCCGCGCCGCGGTGAAACTCGACGCCACCCCGACATGATGCAGATGGCCCTGCTCGTCGAACAGCCCCAGCAGCAGCGACCCCACGCCCTGACCGTCCTTGTGCCAGCGGAATCCGGCGATCACGCAGTCGGCGGTGCGCTCATGCTTGATCTTGAGCATCACCCGCTTGTCCTGTAGATACGGCAGATCCGCCGCCTTGGCCATCACCCCGTCGAATCCCGCGCCCTCGAACCGGGTGAACCAGTCCGCGGCGGTATCGGCATCGGCGGTGATCGGGGTCAGGTGGGTGCGCGAAAACTGGCCGTCGAGAACGGTTTCCAGCAGCGCGCGCCGCTCGGCGAAGGGCCGCTCGGTCAGATCCTCGTCACCGAGCGCGAGCAGATCGAAGCCCACGAAACTGGCCGGGGTCTCCACCGCCAGCTTGTTGACCCGCGAGGCCGCCGGATGCAGCCGCTGCTGCAGGGTGTCGAAATCCAGGCCGTTCTCGGTGACGACCACGATCTCCCCGTCCACCACACACCGCGGCGGCAGCGCCTGACCCAGCAATTCCACCAGTTCGGGGAAGTACCGGGTCAGGGGCCGATCGTTGCGCGAACCCAGTTCGATCTCGTCACCGTCACGGAAGACGATGCAGCGGAACCCGTCCCACTTGGGCTCGTACAGCAGCCCCGGATCCCGCGGCAGGTCGGAGACGGATTTGGCCAGCATCGGTTTGACCGGCGGCATGACGGGCAGTTGCACACGACCTCCTCGGTTCGCGGTGGACCCGCACCCGATCGTAATGCGAACCGGTCAGTTTTCGAGCCACCCGTGCTGATCGGCGAAGGCGGTGAGCCGATCGCGGATCGTGATGATCTCCCCGGCCGTCAACTGCGGCGACGCGTCGAGCAGCAGCTCGGTGATCAACCGCCGATGCTCGGCCGCGCTCAACTGCCCCGACCCGCGCCCGTGGTCCTTGTTCTTGTGCCGCGCGGTGACCGGAGCGGTCTGCCCCGGCACCACCGCGAGGTTGATCGCCTTGGGCCCGCGATCACCCTCGGTCACATCGAATTCGAAAACCCGCCCCTGGCGCAGCTCGTCCTCGTCCAGCCCGATGTCGTTGACGTGCACGAACACGTCCGGCCCGCCGTCTTCCGGACGGATGAACCCGAAACCCCTGGAACTGTCGAACGACACCAATTTCCCGATGGACACCTAAACACCCGCTCCTCGTCGCCGCGTCCCTCTCAGACGGCCACTCTAGTCCGCGGGCTGATCATTGTTGGAAGAAAGTGCCTTTTGCAACGAATTGAAGACGGTCAGGCCCTGGCCCACCATCCCGTTGACGATCTCCGACACCCCGTCCGGGCCGTTGAGCACCGTCAGATTCGCCTTCGACAGGCCCGTGGAGGCCTGCTTGACGATCTCGGGCAACTGCTCGATCAGCAGCTGGTCCAACGCGATCCGGTTGTTCGAGGCCGCCGCCTCGGCCTGGATCCGGGTGCGATCGGCCTCGGCCTCGGCCAGGATGCGCACCCGTTCCGCCTCTGCCAGAGCGGGTTTGACGACCTCGGCCTGCAGCTGCTGCTCACGCAGCTCGGCCTGCTTGCGCGCCTGCTCGGCCTGCGCGGTGAGCACCTCCTGCAGCGCGTTGGCCTGGGCGAGCGGACCCGCCTGTGCCGCTTCGGCATTGGCCTTGTCGATATCGCGCTGGTACTGCGCCTTGAGAATCGCGGTCTCGCGCTGGTATTCGGCCTGCTTGCGCTGGGACTCCTGCTCGGCCTGGGCGGCCAGCTGCGCGGCGGCGGCCTGGGCGATCTGCGCGTCGCGCTGCACCGCGGCATTGTGCGGGGCGGCCAGCGCCGAGATGTAGCCGAGGTTGCCGTCGTCGATGTGCTGGATCTGGAACGAGTCCACCCACAGCCCGATATTGCTCATCTCCACCTTCGAGGCCACCAGCACCTCGTCGGCCAGCTTCTGGCGCTCGCGGATGATCTCCTCCACCGTCATCGAACCCACGATCGAGCGCAGATGACCGGAGAAGATGCGCCCGGTCAATACGCTCATCTCCCGCTCCTGCTCGGACAGGAACCGTTGCGCCGCATTGACGATCGACTGGGTGTCGTTGGCGACCTTGAACGCGATCACCGCACGCACATCGAGCTGGATGGCCTGCTTGGTCACGCAGCGCTCGCCGATCTCGGCCTCGAACATGGCCAGCGACAGATACCGCACCTTGCGGAACAGCGGCAGCACGAACGCGCCGTGGCCGATGATCACCCGGAACGGGGCATTGTCCTTGCCGCCGCGGCCGCCTGAGACCAGCATCGCCTGGTCCGGAGCCGGAACGTGATAGCCGAGCATCGATGTCTCCCTCGATTAGATGATGCGAAGAGGTGGTGGAACTTCCCGATCTATCGATCGCCCGGAAGCGGTATCCACGCAACAACATCGACCACGCGCCCCGGATGCACGGCCACGACCAGCACCGTGGTGCCGATATCGAGGGGTTCCTCGGCGCGCGCGATGTAGAGCTCGGTTCCCCCTCGAATGGCGACCAGTACCTCACCGAGTGCGCCCGCGCCCCGGATCGGCGAGGTCAGCGTACCGGTCAAGCCCACAACGGGGTCGGTCATCGCGGGTGAACTCCTCGGGTGGATCGCGTGAGAACGCCAGACTACGCGCGCGAGCCGACGCCGTTGTGCCGCCGCGAGATTGCGCCTGTGCCGCCAGGAAATCGCTCAATGGTTGCTACCGCTCGGTATGATCGACGGGGTTCCGACTCCGAGGCGATCTCCGCACTGTGAGGGAGGACTGCTGTGAGCGCTGATCTCGTGTCGTGTCGCGCCGACATCAAAATGTGCTGGTTTCGTCATCGACCGGCTGGCAGGCTGAAGCGGTGACCACCCCTCCGGATAGCACGGCGGTCGACCCCGCCGACGACAAACTGGACATCGGCGTCTTCAAGATCGCCGGTGTCGTGGTGCTCGGCGCCATCATGTCGATCCTCGACGTCACCGTCGTGACCGTCGCGATTCCCACCTTCCAGACCGCCTTCGACCGTCCGGTCTCCTACGCCGTCGCGGCGTGGACGATGACCGGATACACCCTCGCGCTGGCCACCGTCATCCCGCTCACAGGCTGGGCCGCCGACCGCTTCGGCACCAAACGCCTCTACATGATGGCGCTGACCTTCTTCGTCATCGGCTCGGTGCTGTGCTCGACCGCATGGAACATCGAGTCGCTCATCGCCTTCCGCGTCATCCAGGGCCTGGGCGGCGGCATGCTGATGCCGCTGGGCATGACGATCATGACCCACGCCGCGGGCCCGACCCGCATCGGTCGCGTCATGGCGGTGCTCGGCGTACCGATGCTGCTGGGCCCGATCGCGGGCCCGATCCTGGGCGGCTGGCTCATCGACGCCTTCAGCTGGCACTGGATCTTCCTGATCAACCTGCCCATCGGCATCATCGCGCTGATCCTGGCATTCGTGGTGTTCCCGCGCGACAATCCCGAACCCTCGCAGACCTTCGACTTCGTCGGCATGCTGCTGGCCTCACCGGGTCTGGCCGCATTCCTCTACGGCGTGTCCTCGATTCCCGGT
This sequence comes from Nocardia sp. JMUB6875, assembly GCF_041154655.1. NCBI lineage: Bacteria > Bacillati > Actinomycetota > Actinomycetes > Mycobacteriales > Nocardiaceae > Nocardia > Nocardia sp. JMUB6875. Next base: position 19,293 of record NZ_BAAFGR010000099.1, on the reverse strand, counting down.
GAGGGCACGGTCAAATCGGCCAAGGTGCTGATTCCGGCCGCCATCGGCCTGGCGCTGCTGATCGGGTTCGTGTTCCACGCGCTGCGCACCGAGCATCCGCTGATCGAATTGCGGCTGTTCAGGAACAAGTCGCTGCGCTTCGCGGTGATGACCATGACCCTGTTCGCGATGGCGTTCTTCGGATCCGGTCTGCTGCTGCCGTCGTATCTGCAACAGGTGCGCGGGGAATCCACCCTGGCCGCCGGTCTGCTGATCGCGCCGCAGGGCCTGGGCGCCATGCTGACCATGCCGATCGCGGGCCGCCTCGTCGACAAGATCGGGCCCGGCAAGATCGTGCTCACCGGCATCACCGTCATGTCGATCTCGATGGCGTTCCTGACCCAGGTCAAGGCCGATACGCCGTACGTGCTGCTGTGCGCGGTGCTGTTCGTGATGGGTCTGGGCATGGGCTGCACCATGATGCCGACCATGACCGCCGCCATCCAGACGCTCACCCACGGTGAGGTCGCGCGCGGGTCGACGCTGATGAACATCGTCAACCAGACCGCCGGATCCATCGGCACCGCAACCATTTCCGTGGTGCTGACCACCCTGCTCAACCGGGGTGTGACCCTCGGCGACAAGGGCATGCACCTGCCGCCGGGCGCACCGGATCCCACGCTGGCCAACGCGGCCATCGGGTCACGGCACAGCGAACAGCTCGCGCAGCTGCCGCGCACCCTGCTCGACGAGGGATTCGATCTGGCCGCACGCGCCTTCGGGCACACCTTCGTGGTGGCGTTGTGCCTGCTGGTGGCGACGCTGATCCCGGCGTTCTTCCTGCCGCGCACCAAACCGGCCGCGCCCGCCCCGGCCGACGCGCCCGTCATGACGCACTGAGCGAAAACCCGTGTGGCCCATCCGGATTCTCGATACCGGGTGGGCCGCACGGCGTTTCAGGGCAGTTGCGCGCCGGTGGTGGCCAGGTGCTCGCCGTAGAAGGCGATCAGACCCGTCGCCGAGGCGATCGCGGCCAGCAGCCAGAACCGGATGATGACGGTGGTCTCCGGCCACCCCGTCAGCTCGAAATGGTGATGGAAGGGCGCCATTTTGAACAATCGGGTGCGGGTGGTGCGGAACATGACGATCTGCAATGCCACCGACAGGATCTCGGCCACGAACAGCGCGCCCACCGCGACCATGAGCAGCTCGGTGCGGCTGGTGATCGACAACCCCGCCAGCAGCCCGCCCAGCCCCAGCGCGCCGGTGTCGCCCATGAAGATCTTCGCCGGAGCCGCGTTCCACCACAGGAATCCGACACACGCCGTCGCCCCGGCCGCGCACACGATCGACAGGTCCAGGGGATCGCGCACGGTGTAGCAGCCGGGCACCGCGCGGGTGGCGCAGGAATGCGTGTACTGCCAGAACGTGATCAGCACATAGGAGCCCAGCGTCAAACCCATGGAGCCCGCGGCCAATCCGTCCAGGCCGTCGGTGATGTTGACCGCGTTGGACCAGGCCACCACCAGCAGGCACGCCGCCAGCAGGAAGCCGGTCATACCGAGCGACACGGTGGTGATGTCGCGCACGATCGACACGTGCCGGCTGCCCGGCGTCAGCCCGCCGCCCCCGCGGAAATGCAGGGCCAGCACCCCGAAGATGACCGCGGCGCCGAGCTGTCCGACATATTTTCCCGACGCGGTGAGCCCGAGACTGCGCTGCTTGGACAGCTTGATGTAGTCGTCGAGAAACCCGACCGCGCCCAGCGCGGTGGCCAGGCACAGCACCAGCAGCCCCGAGGCGGTGGGCCCGGGCTCGCGGTAATGCATGCCCACCAGGTGCGCGCCTAAGTATCCGGCCCACATGCCGATCAGGATGGCGATGCCGCCCATGGTGGGGGTGCCGCGCTTGGCCAGGTGGCTCTGCGGTCCGTCGCTGCGGATCTGCTGACCCAGCTGCCGACGCGTGAACAGCCGAATCAGCAACGGCGTCACCGTGATCGACACGGCCAGCGCAATCATCGCCGCCACCAGGATCTGCCGCATCCGCCCCCCTCGAGACCAATTCGGTCACATGCTAACCGGGCGTGGGACGGCAGGGGCGGGTGTGATTGTTAGCGTGAGGTATGGACGAGGCACGCGCGCGGCGGGATGTGCTGCGAGAGTTTCTGCGCGGCAGACGCGCCCGCATCACCCCCGACCAGGTCGGACTTCCCGTCGCCGGGCGGCGCCGCACCCCGGGTCTGCGCCGTGAGGAGGTGGCCGTGCTCGCCGGTGTCGGTGTGAGCTGGTACACCTGGCTCGAACAGGGCCGCGAAATCACGGTGTCCACCGAGGTATTGGACGCCATCGCCGCCGCGCTGCTGCTCAGCCCGCCCGAGCGTGCCCACCTCTACGTGCTGGCCGGACTCAACGCGCCCTGCCACGGCGTCGACAGCGGCCCCGAGATCACCCCTGAGCTGCGGAATCTGCTCGACGCGTGGGGAACCCGCCCCGCGGTCCTGCGCGATCGCTACTGGAACGTACTGGCCTTCAATGACACCGCGCGCGCCGTCTTCGGTTATGAAGGCCCCGGCCACAACTGCCTGATCACCTACTTCACCAACCCCCGCTACCTCGCACTCGGCGAGGTCTGGTCCGCGGCCGCCCCCGCCGTCGTCGCCGCCTACCGCGCCGACACCGCCCCCTGCCCGGGTGACCCCGGCTTCGAGTCCGTCATCACCGAACTGCGTTCCCGCAGCCCGCAATTCGCCGACCTGTGGTCACGCCACGACGTCGGACCCGCCCACCAAGCCGTCAACGCCCTGCGTCACCCGGAGGTGGGCGACCTCTACTTCGACACCACCACCCTCACCCTCGCCGACCACCCCGACCGCCACCTGGTCCTCTACAACCCCCAGCCCGGCCACGACACCATCGAACGCCTCGCCCGCCTGCAACACCTGCGCCTGGCCCCGCCCGCCTGAGCACGGTGTCGTTCTTGACCTCAACCGTGCTCGAGCTTTTACGGTGGGTGTCATGCCTTTCACCGACGCCGAACGGGCCTACCTCGCAACGCAATCGCTGGCCCGGCTGGCCACCGTCAACAAGAACGATCAGCCCAACCTCGTCGCCGTCGGTTTCCGGCTCAATGCCGATGGCACCATCGATATCGGCGGGCCGAATCCCAATGCCCAGCGCTACCGGAATGTGCGGGGCAACGAGCACGTCAGCATCATCATCGACGACATGACGCCCAACGAGCCCGGAGAGGTCAAGCCAGGGTGGGGGCGGGGCGTCGAAATCCGGGGTGTCGCAGAGATTGTCACCGTCGAGGACATTCCCGTGGCGCCGGACTGGTTCTCCCACGAGGTCATCCGCATCCACCCGCGCCGGATCCACAGCTGGCACATCGACCCCGCCGATCCCGACGGGGGAGCACGCAATGTCGCCTGAGCGGCCGCTCAACCCCGTTGCGTGCGGTAGGCGCCCGGGGCGATGCCGTATTCGCGCTTGAAGGCCTTCGCGAAGGCGAATTCCGAGCGGTAGCCCACCTGCCGGGCGACGGCCGCCAGCGGGGCCCGGTCGCGGCGTAGCAGGCGGGCGGCGGTGATCATGCGCCAGCGGGTGAGATAGGTCAGCGGTGGCTCGCCGACCAAGCGGGTGAAGCGGCGGAGGAAAGTCGCTCGCGCCAACCCGATCTCGGCGGCCAGACCGTCCACCGTCCACGGCTCGGCGGGGGCGGAGTGCATCCGGTGCAGGGTGTGGCCGATCGCCTGGTCGGTCATCGCCGCGGTCCAGCCGGTCGCGTTGCCGTCGTGCCAGGCGCGCAGGATATAGACCAGCAGCGCGTCCACCAGCGTGGTGGCGATGGCATCTGCGCCGGGATCGCGGGCCTCGATCTCGGCGCAGAGCAATGCGACCGCCGCGCCCAGCCGATCGTGGCGCGGCCCGGGCAGGTGCACCACCTCGGGCAGCCCCGCGAGCAGCGGGTGCCGTACGCCCGGCTCGATGCGGTAAGCACCGGACACCACAACGGTTTCCGCGCCCTCGCCGCCCACCGTGACCCGCTCGACGCGTCGGTCCACGACCAGTTCGAGGGGCTCGGATCCCGCCGAATCCGCGAGCGTATGCACAGCCCCGCTGGGCATCAACACGACATCCCCGCTGCGCAACACCATCGGCCGCGCACCCTCGCGCAGCAGCAGGCACTCACCGTGCACGACCACATGGAAGCCGAAACCGCGCCGCCCGCCGAACCGCAAACCCCAGGGCGCGCGAGTGCGGAGCTGCACCGACAGGGCGGGCGCCACGGTCAACGCGGCCACCGCATCACTCAGCACATCGATCTCCATCCCACCCCCTTGATCCGATCGAGCATTTTCCAGGCACTTTCAGCCATGGTTCGGATCATTCTCGCCTCATAACGTCAGTGGGGCAAAGCAATTCGGATCGCCCAGAGGAGATCGCCTTGTCCGAGACCCCCACCGTCATCGTCACCGGCGCCGCCCGAGGCATCGGCCGCGCCATCGCCGAACGCCTCGGCACCCACGGAGCCCGCGTCATCGTCAACTACCGCTCCGACGCCGGCGCGGTCGAACACGTCGTCACCGCCATCCGCACCGCGGGCGGCGAAGCGACCGCGGTATCGGCCGATGTCGCTGTCCCCGAACAGGTTCAGCACCTGTTCGACGCCGCCCTCCACCACTACGACGCCCCCACCGTCGTCGTCCACAGCGCGGCCATCACCCACTTCACCCCGCTCGCCCAGGCCACCGACGCCGACTACGACCGCGTCTTCACCGCCAACACCCGCGCCACCTTCGCCACCCTGCGCGCCGCCGCCCGACACGTCACCGACAACGGCCGCATCATCGTCATCTCCAGCGGCGCAGCCGTAGTTCCGCGCGCCAACGCAGGCCTCTACGCCGCGAGCAAAGCCGCAGGCGACCAACTCGTCCGAGTCCTCGCCACCGAACTTGCCCAACGCAGAATCACCGTGAACAGCGTCCTCCCCGGACCGACCCGCACCGAAACCGTCGCCGCCACAGTCCCCGAAGCCCAACTCTCCGCGATCGCCGCCGACATTCCGCTCGGCCGCCTCGCCGACCCCACCGATATCGCCGACGTGGTCGCCTTCCTCGCCTCGGACGCCGCACGCTGGATCACCGGTCAAACCATCCACGCCGGCGGCGGCATGTTCTGACCTTCGCGCACTCCCGATCGCCGGACTACCAAGGTGGTGGTGCTACACCCACCATAAGCACGCACTGTTTGTCGCCCGCGTGGCTCGGCAGGGTGGAAGGCATGACACAGAACGGGATTCGATTCCAGGGCAAGATCGCGCTCATCACCGGTGGGAGCAGCGGGATGGGGTTGGCGACCGCGCATCGGCTGGTTGCGGAGGGGGCTCGGGTGATCATCACCGGGCGCGACAAGCAGCGACTCGATGCCGCGGTGGCGCAGTTGGGGGAGCGGGCGGTGGGGGTGGTCGGAGACGCCACGCAGGCGGGAGATCTCGAGGAGTTGACCCGGGTCGTGCGGGAGCGGTTCGGGCGATTGGATGTGGTGTTCGTCAATGCGGGGATCGGTGCGTTTCAACCGGTTTCGGCGGTCACCGAGGAGGAGTTCGATCGGGTTGTGGGGATCAACTTCAAGGCCGCGTTCTTCACCGTCCAGCATGTGTTGCCGTTGGTGGTCGATGGCGGGGTGATTCTCATCAACGCGTCGTTCGCGCTGTATCGGGGTGCGCCGAATGCGGCGCTGTACTCGGCGACGAAGGCGGCGGTGCAGAATCTGGCGCGGACGCTGGCATCGGAGTTGGCGCCCAGGGGGATTCGGGTGAACTCGGTCAGTCCCGGGTATGTCGACACCCCTGCCTTCCGGGCTGAGGCCTCGGCCGAGGCGCAGGCCGGTGCGGCGTCGCTGGTGGCGCTGGGTCGGGTGGGGCGCAGCGAGGATATCGCCGGCGCGGTGGCGTTCCTGGCCTCCGACGACGCCGCCTACATCACCGGCCAGGACCTCCTTGTCGACGGTGGACTCACCACCGTCATCCCCGCAGCCATCGTGTGAACCCGGTCAGGAGGCGCGCAGGTCGGCGGCGGGGTCGGCGGTGATGCGGCCGGAATCGGTGTCGTAGTCGTAGAGCTCGGCGTAGCGGCCCCAGTCGATGGCCAGCTCGAGCTGGCGGCGGGCGTCCTCATCGGAGAATCCGCGTTTGAGCAGATCCAGGATGAAATCGGCGCGCACCGTCTCGTCGGGATTGCCGACCAACGCCGAACAGATGGTGCGCACCAAGGGAGCTCGGCGGCGCGCCTGGTTGGCGAAGATCGATTTACTGGCCTGGATATCGGCATTGGTGAAGTTCGCGCCGACATTGGTGAGGATGACGTCACCGGATTCCACCAGCAGGAAACCCAGCAGCGCGGCGGCGTCGACCAGGGGCATCAGGTCGTCGAGTTCGAAGTTGAGCTCGTCGGCCACCACGGGCAGGTCGGCGCGGCCGCTGTTGCCGTACACCAACTCCAGCAGACCGGCGATCCCACCGACCGAGGCATCCGGCAGCGGGACCGCGAAAGGGGTCGAGGTATCGGCTGGTGCCGCAGCGGTTTCGGTGTCACGGCCGGTGAGCAAGCCATAGATCTGATCGACCAGCGCCGCGAAACCGGGTGCGCGCCGGTTGCGCGGGCGCGGCTGGTCGACGGTGACCTCGGCGATGATCCGGCCCGGATTCGAACTCAGCACCAGCACCCGGTCCGCCAGCTGCACCGCCTCCTCGATATTGTGGGTGACGATACACACGCATTTGGTGGGAAAGTCCTTGGTGGACCACAGATTCACCAGCTCGGTGCGCAGGTTCTCCGCGGTCAGCACATCCAGCGCCGAGAACGGCTCGTCCATAAGCAACAGATCCGGCTCCAGCACCAGCGCGCGCGCGAACCCGACACGCTGGCGCATACCGCCGGAAAGCTCCTTCGGATACGCGGTTTCGAACCCGTCCAAACCGATGCGGTCGATCGCCTCGAGCGCGCGCTGCCGCCGCGGCCCCGGCGCCACCCCGCGCGCGGCCAGCCCGAGCTCCACATTGTCCTGCACGGTCAGCCACGGCATCAGCGCGAAGGACTGGAACACCAGCGCCGCACCGGGATTGGACCCGCGCAGCGGCTCGTCGCGGTAGAGCACGTCCCCGCTGGTCGGCGCCAGCAGCCCCGCGATCAGCCGCAGCAGCGTCGACTTGCCCGAGCCCGACCGGCCCAGCAACGCCACGATCTCGCCCTCGCGCAGTTGCAGATTCACCTGATCGAGCACATTGAGCCGCTCGCCCGAGGCCCCGGTGAAGGACATGTCGACATCGCGCAGGTCGATCAGGACCTCGCCGGTGGTGACGGTGGTGGTCATAGAGGCTCCTCCGATCAGAGCGAATAGCGGCGTTGGGCCAGCGCGTAGAGCCGACGCCAGAACAACCGGTTGATACCGACGACATAGGCGCTCATCACCAGAACCCCGATGAGAATGCGCGGACCGTCCCCGTCGCCGGTGGCATCGGCGATGTAGGCGCCCAGGCCCGTCGCGGTCAAGGTGGTGTCACCGAACTTCACGATCTCCGCGACGATGGAGGCGTTCCAGGCGCCACCGGCCGCCGTGATCGCGCCGGTCACGAAGCTGGGGAAGATGGCGGGCAGAATCAGCTTGCGCCACCAGAGCATTCGCGGCAGCCGCAGATTCGCCGCCGCCTCGCGCAGATCATTGGGCACCGCCGAGGCGCCCGCGATCACGTTGAACAGGATGTACCACTGCGCGCCCAACGCCATGAGCAGGATCGAGGCCCACTGCAGGCTCGCACCCGTGGCCACCAGCACCGCGGTCACCAGCGGGAACAGGAAGTTCGCCGGAAAACTGGCCAGCACCTGCACGATCGGCTGCGCCAGCCGCGACACCCTCGGATTCAACCCGATCCACACCCCGATCGGCACCCACACGATGGTCGCGAAGATCAGCAGCACGATCACCCGCAGCAGCGTGATCGACCCCAGCCAGGCCGCATGCCCGACCTCCCCGAACCCGGCGGTATCGGCGATATAGCGGACCATGAACACCACGCCCACCGCCAGCGCCGCACCCACCAGCAGGTTGAACGCGATATCGGCGGCGCGCCGCCGCGCCGGCACCACATACAGCGGATACTCCGCCAGCCCGAACACCCGCAACGCCCGGTCCACCGGATACACCAGCGGCCCGAACACCCGCCCCAACAGCCCCGGAATATGGCTGCGCCGCAACAGATCCAGGATCAGTGAGCGCGGCGCGTCCGCGGACTCGCTGTCCTCCACCCGGAATCGCTCCGCCCACACCGTGATCGGCCGCCAGAACAGCACATTGAGCCCGATCACCAGCACCACCATGACGATGATGGCCAGCACCACCTTGCCGGTATCGGACTCCGCGGTCGCGCTCGCGACATAGGAGCCGATCCCCGGCAGCGCGTACTCGCGATTGTTGACGCTGATCGCCTCCGAGGCGGTCAGGAAGAACCAGCCGCCACCGAAACTCATCATCGCGTTCCACACCAGCGGGAACATCCCCGTGGGCACATCCACCCGCCAGAACCGCTGCCAGCGCGACAACCGCAGATTGCGCGAGGCCTCATCGAGTTCCCGCGGCTGCGACACCAGGCTGTGGTGGAAGGCGAAAGCCATGTTCCACGCCTGCGAGGTGAAGATCGCGAAGATCGACGCGCACTCCAACCCCAGCGACGACCCCGGGAACAAGGCGATGAACCCGGCCACGGTCACCGACAGGAAACCCAGGATCGGCACCGACTGCAAGATGTCCAGCAGTGGCAGCAGCACCTTCTCCGCGCGCGGCAACCGTGCCGCGGCCGTCGCGTAGACGAAGGTGAACAGGATCGAGAGCCCCAACGCCGCGAACATGCGCAGCAGCGACCGCGCCGCGTAATAGGGCAGCTGACTCGGATCGGTGGAAATCGTTGCGGGCGCGGTGTTCTGGTCGAAGGGCACATGCATACCCGCCGACACCTTCACCACGATCCAGATCAGCACCGCCGCGCCCGCGAACACCGCGATATCGGCCCACCGCGACCGCGGCCGATCCAGCGCACCCCGCGAGGGATAGGACCGCAGCGTCGCGTTCACTGCTCGGCCTCCACCGGCGCGGGCACCGTGCGCCAGCCGACGCTGGTCACCGACGGCTCCAGGCTCAACCGGCTCACCGCCGCCTCCATCTGCCGGTCGTCGCGGCGATCACCGGTCAGCTCCGCGCGCACCTGCACCCGCCCCGGCGAGGTGTCGTGGCTCGAGATGGAATTGAGCCGGAAGTCGGTGCGCGTCAACGACTGCACCAGCAGCGCCCGCACATGCGCCTCGTGCGCGTCATCGGTGTCGGCGACGAAGGCGTACAACGCCTCCTGCGTCTCGGTGCCGTCGACGATCGGGCGATCCACCGTCCGCGCCACCGTGCGCAGCGCCGTGTTCACCACGACCACCGCCACCGTGCCCGCCGCCGCGGTCGAATACATGCCCGCACCCGCGAGCGACCCGACCGCCGCCGAACACCACAGCGTCGCGGCGGTGTTCAGGCCCCGGATATTGAACCCGTCGCGCAGGATCACACCCGCGCCCAGGAAGCCGATACCCGAAACGATCTGCGCCGCAACACGAGTCGGATCGGCGTCGGAGCCATGGAAGCCGTGCGCGGACAGCAGCACGAACAGGGTCGCCCCGGCGGCGACGAGCGCATTGGTGCGCAATCCGGCCATGCGCGCCCGGAACTGGCGCTCGAACCCGATCACCGCACCCAACCCGACACCGGTGCCGAGCCGCAGCAGCATTTCCCACGTGGTCATTGCGATCTCCCGATCAGGGGATGACGGCGCACTCCGACCCGGACGCTACAGGCACAGCGGTAGCGCACGGAAGATTGCGGCAGTGTCGCCGAGTGAACGATTGGCTAACGGAACTCGATCCGATCCGTCGGGCACGACCACCACCTCCTCGAAACAGCGCGCAACGCCGTGCCGGGCGGGTGGGACCGGCGGAAATCGCCGGAACGGGTACCACCCTTCGTAAGACCTTCAGCACTCCACGGCGTAAACCCGCCTCGGAGGGCGGGAGCCGGTCGGGGCGGCCCCTTAACTCGGGGCAACCTGTCCTGATCCGGGGCGTCTCTCGACGTTCGGGATCGCCGGCCTGTATCCGTGAAGGAGCCTCAGTTAACGACGGCACCTTGCGGCGCCCAGTAAACACCTGGTTTCCGTGCGCGGCAACCCGATGTGATCGCCGTCGCTCGTCCGTCCCACCTGGGCGGAGTTACCTTTCCGGGTCGGGCGCGGTCGGTATCGGCATGAAATTCAGCCTCTATCTCCCCACCGGACTCGGGCACAATTTCGCCGGGTACAGCGATCCGGTCGCGGCCCACGAGACCATGACCGAGCTGGCCCGGGCCGCCGACGAATCCGGGTACGAGACGGTGTGGGTCGCCGATCATTTCGTGCCGTTCCCGCCCGCGCCGGACTACATCTTCGAAAGCTGGACCACCCTGACCGCCCTGGCCCGCGACACCGCACGCATCCGGATCGGGCAGATGGTGACCGGGAACAACTATCGCAACCCCGCGCTGCAGGCCAAGATGGCCTCCACCCTCGATGTCATCTCCCGTGGGCGGCTGACCTTCGGTATCGGCGCGGGCTGGTATGAGGACGAATACCACGCCTACGGTTACCGATTCGACGACGCGCCCACCCGGCTGCGGCAACTCGACGAGGCTGCCCACATCATCCGCTCGCTGTGGACCCAGCCGACCACGACCTTCGAGGGCAGCTACTACCAGGTGCGCGAGGCGTTCAACGAACCCAAAGGCGTTCAGCAACCGCACATTCCGCTGCTGATCGCGGGCGCGGGGGAGCAGGTCACCCTGAAACTGGTCGCCAAGCACGCCGACGCCTGCAACGTCCAGGTGTCACCGCAGGAGCTGGTGCGCAAATACGGTGTCCTCGAACGCCATTGCGCCGCCCTCGGCCGCGACTACTCCAGCATCACCCGCACCTCGACCAGCTACTGCATCCTCGCCGACACCGATGCCGAAGCCCGCGCGCAGGTCCCGCCCTGGGCGCCCATGGTCTTCCCCGGCGAGCTGGCCGACTACGGACTCATCGGCACCCTCGACACCGTGCGCGAGCGCATCGCCGCCTACGAGGCCGCGGGCGTGGACGAACTGCTGATCAGCTTCCACGACTCCCTGGACCCGAACGCGATCCGCGACTTCGCCAAGCAGTTCATCCGGCCCTGACTCACCCTGACCTGCGCAGAGTTACCTCCCGACGATCGAACCGGTCGATACTGGCGATGGATTCGGAAACGGTGATCGGCCGGAGGCAGCCATGGTGAGGACTCGCGAGCGGCACGACGAACAGTTCGCCGCCGACACCGAACGGTTTCGGCGCGAGCTGCTCGCCCACTGCTACCGCATGGTCGGCTCGGTGCACGAGGCCGAAGACCTGGTGCAGGAGACCTACATTCGCGCCTGGCGCGGATACACCACGTTCGAGGGCCGCTCCTCGGTACGCACCTGGCTCTACGCCATCGCCACCAACGTCTGCCTCGACGCCCTCGGCGATCATCGGCGCCGGGTGCTGCCCGCGGGCCTGGGCGGCCCCTACCGCGGACCGGACGCCCCACCGGATCCCGAATCGGGCGCGGGATTCTCGTGGCTGCAACCGCTGCCCGACGCCCTGATCACACCGCCCGCCGACGATCCGGAAGCGCAGGTCATCGACCGCGAAACCCTGCGCCTGGCACTGATTGCCAGTTTGCAGCACCTGCCCACCCGGCAGCGGGCGATCCTGATCCTGCGCGAGGTGCTGGCCTTCACCGCCGCCGAGACCGCCCATATCCTCGGCACCACACCGGCCGCGGTGAAGACCGGCCTGCAACGCGCCCGCGCCCGCCTCACCGAACTCGACCCCAACCCCGAAGCCCAGCTCGAACCCACCGATCCGCGCGCGCGAACCCTGCTCGAGGGCTACATCGCCGCCTTCGAACACTCCGATGTCAGCCTGCTCGAACAGGTCCTGCGCGCCGACGCCACGTTGGAAGCCACCCCGTTCAAGAACTGGTACGCCGGACGCGTCGCCTGCCTGCGGCAGCTCGAGACCTACATTCTCGGCGTGCCCGGAGATTGGCGCATGCTGCCCGCCCGGGCCAACGGGCAACCGGCGGTGGTCGCCTATCGCCGCGGCGAGGACGGCGAATTCGCACCGTACGGAGCGGCGGTCCTCACCGCGACCGCCGCCGGTGTGAGCCGGATCGTCGCCTTTCAGGACCCGACACTGGTCACCGCCTTCGGTTTTCCGCCGCAGCCGCCCAGCCCAGCCTGATCCGCACGGCCAGCATCACCAGACACGCGGCCGCGACCACTCCGGCGAAAATCTGTACGGCGGTGAGCAATCCGGTCACACCGGTCAACAGGCCGACCCCGATCACCGGACCGCCGGTACCGCAGTAGCCCATGACGTAATAGGTCGAGACCACATCGGCGTGCCGGTCGGCGGGAGCGGCGGCATTGATCGCGGTCAGCCCGCTCAGGAACACCAGCCCGTGCCCGGCCCCGGCGAACATCGTTGCGCCCAGCAACAGCGGCAGCGAGGACACCGCACCCGCGACCGCCAGCAGCACCAGACCGACCGCCAGGAGCGGCAGACCCGCAACCTCCAGCGGCCGTTCGGGTTTGCGGTAGGCGAGCAGCTGCGCCACCGCCCAGGCAACGGGCAACAGGGCGGCCGCGGCACTGCCGATCACCAGATTGGAGGAGCCCGACAGCGTGGCCGCGTAGGTCGGGACCAACGTCAGGAACACCCCGACCACCGCGAAACCCAGGAATGTCGCGGTCCCGGCCGTGGCGAACAGCGCGCCCATCCCGGCAGGAATGCTGGGCCGCCGCGGCCGCCAGCGACCGCGCGCACCGGTCTCGGGCAGCGCCGCGATCGCGACCGCCGCCGGTATCAACAGCACCAGCACCAGCACGAACGGCGTCACAAAGGGATACGGAAGATATTGCGCCACAACCGCACCCACCAGTGGCCCCGCCGCCATACCGCCCGCCGAGGCCACACCCGCCACCAGTGACGCCCGGCGACGATTGCCGCTCGGCTCGAGTTCGGCGAGCGCCGCGGTCAACGCTCCCGAGGCCGCCCCGAGCGCCAGCCCCTGCAGGATGCGCGCGACCAGCAGCCACACCAGGCCGGTGGCCACCGCGAATCCGGCCGTCCCCGCCGCGGCGACGACCAGCGCGGGCAGCAGGATCCGGCGCCGGCCCAGCGCGTCCGAGGCCGGTCCGGTCAGCAGCAGCGACGGAATCAGCGCACCGACATAGACCGCGAAGACGACGGTCAACAGCAACGACGAGAAGCCGAACCGCTGCGCGTAGCCGTGGTAGAGCGGGGTGGCCAGATTGGTGGCGGTGAAAAGGATCAGCATGGTGTAGGCCGCACCTCGGAACCGCCACCGGTCACGAGCCCGCGCCGACGATGAATCATCGTGCGCGGCAACTGGATCGAGATCGGTGGTGCGAGGCTCGGACGTCATGGTTCCCCTCCGGACGCAATCATGTTCGACATCTCCGAACATAACAGCATGTTCGGAATTTGTGAACATGTCGATTAGGCTGGACCCCATGGCAAGTCGAACCGCCACCGAACTGGTGCATCCCGACCGCGACGAGCTGCGGTTCACCACCGTGCTGGCCGCGCTCAGCGACCCCATCCGGTTGAGCATCGTCGCCCGGCTGGCCGCGGCGCAGGGGCAAGAGCTGGCGTGCGCGACCTTCGACCTGCCGGTCAGCAAGTCCACGCAGAGCGGTCATTTCAAAACCCTGCGGGAGGCCGGGGTGATCGCACAACGCGACGAGGGCACCCGCCGCCTCAACCGCCTGCGCACCGAGGACCTCGAGGCGCGCTTTCCGGGCCTGCTGGATATGGCGATCACCCACGGCCGCAACCCGACCGCGGGCCGCTAGTCAGTCGCGGTAGACCCCGCGATAGGCGTTGATGGTCTGCACCAGATGATCGACGATCTGCTCGCGGGTGGCACGCAGCGTGCCATTGAGCCACGCCGAGAACATGCCCGCATTGCCCGAGGCCATGGTGACCGCGGCCAGCCGCCGCTGGACCGGGTCGGCGATGTGGGCGAAGAGATGGTCCTGGATCAGGCGGGTGAAGGCGGGCATGACCGCGATCGTCGTCTGGCCCAGTCCCGTCGAGGAATACGGCTCCACCAGGAACAGCCGCGACTTGCGCGGATCCTCGAGCACCTTGTCCACCAGCGCTTCCGAGAGCGCGCGGTCGCGGCGCGGATCGTCACCGACGGCGAAGGCGGTCATGGGCGCGAGGAACTCGTCGGCGATCTGGCGGTAGAGCACGTCGAGGAGTTCGTCTCGGCTGGCGAAGGATTCGTAGAAGTAGCGGTCGGTCAGGTTGGCGCGCCGGCACACCGCGCGCATGGTGACCGCACCCGCCCCGGACTCGCCGATCAGATCCAGTGCGGCCTCGAGCAGCGCGGCGCGGCGGGCCTCCCGGCGTTCGGTGAGGGTCGTGCCACCCCAGATGCGGGGTTCGGCGTCGGAGGGCGGTTGCTCGGTCTGCACCGGGTCAAGAGTAGTGCCCGGTGCCGGGCGGGCATGCACACCCGGCACCAGACTGATCGGTATCGATGGGAACGGCGGTGGTTCGGGTCAGCCCGTGACCACGCAGGCGCTGCCCAGATTGATGCCGTTCTTCACCGTCACCACGGCCCACTGCGACCCGTTGTAGCTCCAGGCCTGCACGAAATGCACACCCGTCGAGGTCGGGGTCCAGCTGGAGGTGGCGCTGCCGCCGTTGCCGAGGCTGAACTGCTGCGGATTGAAGCTGGCCGAAAGGTTGTCGTAGAGCCAGACATATTCGTTCGGACTGCCGTTCACGGTGACCGTGTACGAGCAATTGGTGCCGTAGCCGCCGCCGATGGTGGTGCCGGTGGCGATATTGACGCTACTGACGTAGGCCGCCGCGTCGGGCGCGGCCAAAACGAGTGCCGCGGTGGCGGCGGCGAAGGTGGTACATGCGGTGAGGGCCGACTTCCGTGACCGGATCATCGTCGATCATCTCCCCAGAACTAGGGCGAATGAGAATTGCGACGCCATTGGCGCATATAGGCAGTGTCTGCGTTCAGGGGACCCGACACGCGCGTATCGGACTACTCATTCCGGACCTATCGGGCCTGCGTCCCGCCCCATGATCGCCCGCAACCGTTCGGCTCCAGCAAGTTGAAGCGAAAACCCCACAGCCCCTATCGATCCCCTAATTTCCCCGCTCGATTCGCCGAATAGCTACTGTCCCGCTAACGTTCCGATTGTCCGAATCAACGAGGGGCGCACATGCGCAGACGCCCCCGTCGGCGGGCACCGCGAGTCCGCTTCCCCGAGGCTCGCACCCGCGTCCCACCCGGCACCGGGTGCCGCGAAAACCGGCGTCGCCGAACCGGTCCCGATCCCGGTTCGGCGACGCCATCCGCTGGCGTCGACGCGACAGTCCGCCGCATTGGCGTGTTTGTGAACGACCACTATTCCGCCGCAAAGTCTTCGCGAAACCGACCGCGCTGGAATGATCACGGCTGATCGATTCAGTCAGTGCAAGGAAGCGTCGCGAGCATTATGGCCAAAAGCCAGTACGTCAATTCCCCGGCCGCCGAGGCCATCCCCGAACCCTCGCCGTGGGGGCGGCATCTGGGGGTCAGCGAGGAGATCGCCGACGGGCTCTACTCCGATCAGCTGGGTGCGCTGATCTTCGTGCGCAAGCTGGTGCGGTGCGGGTATCTGTTCAATGTGTTCGTCGCCCTGCTGGTGTGGGGCGGAATCGCGGTGTGGGGCCGGTATTCCGGGCCGCGGACCTTTCACGAGTGCACCTCGGTGCCGGGGCTCAGCGCGGGCTGCGACCCGAATCTGGCATCGTGGATTCTGGGTGTCGCGAGTGGATTCGTCGTCGCGGCGGCGGTTTTCGTGGTGATGTCACTGCCGTGCCTGGTGGTCGGGTACGCGGTGCGGTGGTCGGCCCGGGCGATGGCCGACCGCAACTAGAAACGGGCCGACCGGAACTAGCGCGCCCGATCCTCGGGGGCGGTGGCACCGGCGAGGATCTCCCGCAGGGCCGCGATATGACCGTCGAAGGCCGCGCGCCCGGCGGGGGTCAGCCGGGCGCGGACCTTGCGCCGCTTGCCGTCGAGGCGGCGCTCGGTGGCGACGTAGCCCGCTTCCTCCAGCGTCGCAAGCTGTTTCGACAGCGCCGAATCCGACAGGTTCAGCCGGTCCCTGAGGAAGGCGAACTCCGCCCAGTCCGCCGCGGCCAGGGTCGCCACCAGGCTCAACCGGGTGCTGGGATGGATCAACTCGTCGAAGCGCGCGGTGCTCATGCGTGCGCCCAGCCGCGCAGCACCCGCAGGATCTCCGGCCCGCCGAACCCGATGATCGCGGCAATCAGAAGCGCCGACCAGGTGCGCGGATGCCCGACCCCGTCGGCATCCAGGGCCAGCGCCGCCACGATCGTCAAACCGACCAGGCCCAGCAGCATCCCGATCACCACCAGCGGAGTGCGCCGGCCCGCGACCGCCCGGCTCACCTGCACCTGCCCGGTGCGCCGCCGCCCGTCGAGCCAGCGCGAGGCCACGGTCGAATGCGCGGCGCCGAACAGCAGCGTGGCCACCGCGACCAGCCAGGCGGGCGTGAAATCGCCGAGCAACCCCAAAGCGACCCAGCCGCAAGCCATTGCCCACCAGTACCAACGCGGCAACCCGACCTCCTCGGCCACCTGCCGCTGCGCGCGCCGGGCCGCCTCGAGTGCGGCGCGGGCCTGATCCGGAGCGATGCCGTCCATCGTGCCTCCCTGACTTTCCTACCTGGAAAGTAAGAGTCCGCTTTCCCGATGGGAAAGTCAAGGGGTGCCGGTCGAGCCGTTATCCGAGCAGTTCGTCGAGATAGCACCAACGCCAGGACTCGCCCGGCTCGACACTGCGCATGACCGGATGGCCGGTGTTGTCGAAGTGCTTGGTGGCGTGGTTGCCCGGCGAGGAGTCGCAGCAGGCGACGTGACCGCACTCCAGGCACATGCGCAGATGCACCCAGACCAGGCCCTCGTCGAGGCATTCACCGCAGGCGTCCGGGGTGTCGGGCACGCGCACGCACGGGGCCTCGCGCAGGTGCTCGCAGGCGCCCGGGGTGATGGGGGATTGCAGCGGCGTGCCGTCGTCGCCGTCGGCCTCGGAGATGCGGTCGATGGTGGATTCCTCGATATCGAGGGTGGCCATGACCGCCTGCAGCACTTCCTGATCCACCTGCCCGGCATCGCGGATGCGCAGCACGGTCTCGCGTTCGGCGGCCAGCATGGCCAGACGCAGGCGGCGGTACTCGCCGCTGGGGGTCACCCGCTGGGATTCGGAGCGGCCCAGCAACTCCCAGGCCGCCTGGGCGCGCACCACCACACGATTGCGCAGCGCGTCGACGACATCGGGCGGGGTCTCGGGGGCGATGTTCTCTTCCAGGGCCTTCAATCCCGCGGAGGTGGCCTGCTGCAAGAGATTCGCCTCCTGCAACAGATCCTCGGCCTGGCTGGGGCCGCGCAGGCGCAGCACCCGCACGAGTGCGGGTAGTGAGAGTCCTTGCAGCAGCAGGGTTCCGCCCACCACCACGACCGCCAGCAGCTGCAGGGTCGCCAATTCCGGTGTGTCAGCGGGCAGCAGCAGCGCCGCGGCCAGCGTCACCACCCCGCGCATGCCCGCCCACGACACCACCGCCGATCCGGTCCACAGCGGCTTGGGTTTGCCCTGGCGTCTGCCCTCGACCTGCCAGGTCAGATAGTTCGTCGGAAACACCCACAGCGGCCGCACCACGATGACCGTCACCAGCACCGCCGCACAGGTGAGCAGCAGCGTCGAATGCGGCAGGTCGCTGTGCCAGGCGGCCTCCACGAGGTGACGCACCTGCAGGCCGATGAGCAGGAACACCGCGCTCTCGAGCAGGAAGGCGATCGTGCGCCAATTGGTGTGCTCGGCGATGCGCGAGGCCGCGCTCTGCCATTGCGGTGCACCGTGCCCCAGGATCAGCCCGCAGGTGACCACCGCGATCACACCCGAGGCGTGCACGCCTTCAGCCGGCAGGTAGGCGATCCACGGGGCGAGCAGCGAGACACTGGTGTCGAGCACCGGGTCGGTGATGCGTCGCCGCAGGAACGCCAGCACCATCGCCGCGATCACGCCGATGAGCGCGCCGCCGCCGGCCGCGCCGATGAAGTCCGCGCCCGCCTCCCACATGGTCACACTGCCCGCCATGGCCGCCACCGCGGTCCGCAGGGTCACCAGCGCGGTCGCGTCGTTGAACAGCGACTCGCCCTCGAGCACGGTCACGATGCGCCGGGGCATCCCCACCCGCCGGGCCACCGCGGTCGCCGCGACCGCATCGGGTGGCGCCACGATCGCGCCGATCGCCACCGCCGCCGAGAACGGCACCGGCAGTAGCCAATACACCACCCCGCCCACCGCGAACGCGGTGAACAGCACCAACCCCACCGACAGCAGCGTGATCGAGGTCTTCTTCGGCCGGAAGTCGATCAGCGAGGTCCGAATCGCGGTCGTGTACAACAGCGGCGGCAGCAACCCCAGCAACACCAGTTCGGGTTCGATGTCGAACTCCGGCACGAACGGCAGATACGACGCGATCACCCCGGCCACGGTGAGCACGAACGGCTCACCGAGCCCCAGTCGCCGCGCTCCCGCGGCCAATGCCACCGCCCCCGCCACCAGAACGACCAGTCCGAACGCCCACTCCACGCGACCATCGTGCCAGTCCCGGACCCGGTTATCCGCACCGGCTCGCCCGAGCCGGACCGCGCTCCCTACTCGGCGTGCCCCGATCGCGACCGCGAGATCGCGAACACCCCGATCCGCGCCACCAATGTCCCGACCCACAAACCCACGCCGATCACCTGCAGCCCGGTCCCGGCCCCGGTATAGACCCCGGCCAGAATGGCCACCACCCCCGCCACGAAGCACACGCCCGCCACGGCGTTACACACGTTCCGAGTGAGGTGCAGGCCCGCGGGCAACGCCGCGGTTCGCTCGATGCTGATGGTGAATCTCCCTGCCAGACTACTGAACTCGACCCACGGCACCTTATCGCTACTCACCCCGATCCGCCCCCTCGAGGCGGATACGGACAACCCGCCACACCCGGCCGGCAGCAAGATCAGGGAGCTCTCAGACCGGTGAATCGGGCGAAATTCCGGCCTCACAGCTCCCTGATC
>NZ_BAAFGR010000098.1:0-30452 GCF_041154655.1 Nocardia sp. JMUB6875 | reverse complement strand
GTGCGGAGGCAGACGACCGTGCTGGTGCCGACGGTTCGCAGGGCGTTGACTTCGCGGAGGGCGACTTGGTAGGAGCGGTGGACTCGGACGAAACCGGCTTCGCGCCAGCGGTTTTCCAGTTCGGAGAGGGGGATTCGGACCAGGTGGGAGGCGGATTCGGTGTGTAGGCGGGCGTAGTCGCCGTCGGCTTCTACCCAGTTCACGCTGTCGCGGGTGACGAGGGTGGTGACGCCGCCGAGTTCGACGGGGATGACGGCGTGGGGGTCGGTTGGTTCGGGCTGTGGGCGTTCGGTTGTGCGGGCGGATGGGGCGTGGCCGGTGGCGATGCGGCGGACCGATTCCGCTAGGCGGGCTTCGCGGATCGGTTTCAGGAGGTAGTCGACGGCGCCCAGGTCGAAGGCGGCTACCGCGCGGTCGTCGTGGGCGGTTACGAAGACCACGGCGGGGGGTGTTGCGAATTCAGAGAGGATTCCGGCCAATTCCATGCCGTCGAGGCCGGGCATGTTGATGTCGAGGAAGACCGCGTCGACGGGGTGGGCTCGGAGGACGCGCAGGGCTGAGGTGGCGTCGGTGGCCTGGTGGATTTCGCCGACTTCGGGGCGGGTGCGCAGCAGGTAGACCAGCTCGTCCAGAGCCGGCTTCTCGTCGTCGACGGCCAGTACGCGCAGTGCGCCCGGTCCATTCACGGTGGTCTGAGTCACAACGGGGTCATCGTACGGGGCGGTTTGTCCGATAGGAGAGGGGTGGGCGGACCGACCGTCAGGGATGGATGCCGGCGCGGAATTTGGGGATGCGCATGATGACCTTGGTGCCCGCCCGAGGCGCGGTTTCGACGATCAACCCGTAGTCGTCCCCGAAGGCGGCACGCAGGCGGTCGTCCACATTGGCCAGGCCGATATGGGCGGATTCGCCGGAAGGAGCGTCGACGGAACCCTTTTCGATCGCGTCGAGCGCACCGGAGCGGAGCAGATCGGGATCCATGCCGACACCGTCGTCCTCGATGGTGATGACGCAGTCGGTGCCCTCGTCGGCGGCGACGAGCGTCAAGGTGCCGCCGGACGGTTGCGGAGCCAGGCCGTGACGGACCGCGTTCTCCACCAGCGGTTGCAACGCCAGGAACGGCAGCACCACACCCAGCACCTCCGGAGCTACCTGGAGCCGGACCTGCAGCGCGTCGCCGAAGCGGGCGCGCTCCAGCACCAGATACCGATCGATGTTCTTCAATTCGTCGGCCAGCACTGTGAATTCGCCCGCGGTACGGAACGAATACCGAGTGAAGTCGGCGAAATCGAGGATGAGCTCCCGCGCCCGCGCCGGATCGGTCCGCACGAACGACGCGATGGTGTTCAAGGCGTTGTAGATGAAATGCGGGCTGATCTGCGCCCGCAACGCCCGCACTTCGGCACGATCGAGCCGGGCCCGCGAGGCGTCGAGTTCGGCCAATTCGATGTGCCCGCAGGCATATCGGGCCACCTCGGCCACCGCGCCCAGCATCCCCGGATCCGGCTGCCCGCTGACCACCGCCCCCAGCGCGCCCACCATCCCGCCGTATTCGGTGGACAGCGGCTGGGCGATCACGGTGTGGCCACCCGCGCCGGGACCTGCGACCAGCAGCGGCCGCGCGGTCGAAATGGCCCGCCGGGCCGCATCGGTGAAGATCCCCGCCAATTCCGGATGCGGCCCCTCCCACGCCAGCAGCGCGCCCTCGGCATCGGCGATGCCCAGCGCCTGCGCCCCGGTCAGCGCCCGCAGATGCGGTGCGGCCTCGGCGGCCGAGTCGGCGGTCAGCCCGCGCCGCAGCGGCCGCGCCGCCTCGGAGGCGGTGTGCAGCACCATGTGCACCGCGCGCTCGGCGGGCGTGGTCACCGTGCGCCGGGTGCGTGGCCAGGCCAGCAGCGCGCCCGCGATCAGCACACCGGAGACCAGGATGGCGGCGGCGGTCATGCCGTCCCGCCCGCGCAAACCCGTCGCAACCTGTCCACCGCTTGATTATCACCGAGCCGATGCCACAGTGATTTTCGCCATTGCCGACCGCGGGCCGAATCCGACACGCAGGGTTCGCCACGCCGTAAGCCCACGTCAGTTTCCTGGGACTTCGTGGGCGGAACCGGCGACACTCCGCTCAGGTGCGAAGGGTGTCGGAGAGTCCGCATAAACTGCCCGTGTGTCAGCCTCGTCGGGATCATTCGTCCATCTCCACAACCACACCGAGTACTCGATGCTCGACGGCGCGGCGAAGATCACGCCCTTGTTCAAAGAGGCGACACGACTGGGCATGACCGCCGTCGGCATGTCCGACCACGGCAATATGTACGGCGCCTCGGAGTTCTACAACTCCGCCAAGAAGCAGGGCATCAAGCCGATCATCGGCATCGAGGCCTACATCGCCCCGGAGTCCCGCTTCAACACCAAGCGCGTGCTGTGGGGCGACCCGTCGCAGAAGAGCGATGACGTGTCGGGTTCGGGTTCCTACACCCACATGACCATGGTCGCCGAGAACGCGACCGGTCTGCGCAACCTGTTCAAGCTGTCGAGCCTCGCCTCCATCGAGGGCCAGCTCGGCAAGTGGGCGCGCATGGACGCCGACATCATCGCCGAGCACGCCGAGGGCATCATCGCCACCACCGGCTGCCCCTCGGGCGAGGTGCAGACCCGCCTGCGCCTGGGCCACGAGCGCGAGGCGCTGGAGGCCGCCGCCAAGTGGCAGGAGATCTTCGGCCCCGAGAACTTCTTCCTCGAGCTGATGGACCACGGCCTGTCCATCGAGCGCCGGGTGCGCGAGGGCCTGCTGGAGGTCGGCAAGAAGCTGGGCATCCCGCCGCTGGCCACCAACGACTGCCACTACGTGCACGAGCACGACGCGGGCAATCACGAAGCGCTGCTGTGCATTCAGACCGGCAAGACGCTGTCCGACCCGACCCGCTTCAAGTTCGACGGCTCGGGCTACTACCTGAAGTCCGCCGAAGAGATGCGCGCCATCTGGGACGCGGAAGTCCCCGGCGCCTGCGACAACACGGTCCTCATCGGCGAACGCGTGCAGTCCTACGAGGACGTGTGGAAGCACCGCGACCGGATGCCGATCTTCCCGGTGCCCGAGGGCCACACCCAGGCCAGCTGGCTCGAGCACGAGGTCATGAAGGGCCTGGACCGCCGCTTCCCGAGCGGGCCGCCCGCGGAGTACGTCCAGCGCGCCAAGTACGAGCTCGGCGTCATCAACGAAATGGGCTTTCCGGCCTACTTCCTCGTCGTCGGTGACCTCATCACCTACGCCCGCAGCGTCGGCATCAATGTCGGCCCGGGCCGAGGCTCGGCGGCCGGTTCGCTGGTCGCCTACGCCATGGGCATCACGAATATCGACCCGATTCCGCACGGTCTGCTGTTCGAGCGCTTCCTCAACCCCGAGCGCGTGTCCATGCCCGATATCGATATCGACTTCGACGATCGCCGCCGCGGTGAAATGGTCCGCTACGCGACCGAGAAGTGGGGCAGCGACAAGGTCGCCCAGGTCATCACCTTCGGCACCATTAAAACCAAGGCGGCGCTGAAGGACTCGGCGCGAGTCCAGTTCGGCCAGCCCGGTTTCGCCATCGCCGACCAGATCTCGAAGGCGCTGCCGCCGCCGATCATGGCCAAGGACATTCCGCTCTCGGGCATCATGGATCCCGAGCACGAGCGGTACAAAGAGGCCGCCGAGGTCCGCGAGCTCATCAATACGAACCCGGACGTCAACAAGATCTACGAGACCGCGCGCGGTCTGGAGGGTCTGATCCGCAACGCCGGCGTGCACGCCTGCGCGGTCATCATGTCCAGCGAGCCGCTGACCGACGCCATCCCGGTGTGGAAGCGCGCGCAGGACGGCGCGATCATCACCGGCTGGGACTACCCGTCCTGCGAGGCCATCGGCCTGCTGAAGATGGACTTCCTGGGCCTGCGCAACCTGACGGTCATCGGTGACGCGCTGGTCAATATCAAGAACAACCGCGGCATCGAACTCGACCTCGACACGCTGCCCCTGGAAGATCCCGCCACCTACGAATTGCTCGCGCGCGGTGACACTCTCGGCGTCTTCCAGCTCGACGGTGGCGCCATGCGAGACCTGCTGCGCCGCATGATCCCCACCGGCTTCGAGGACATCGTCGCCGTGCTCGCGCTGTACCGCCCCGGCCCCATGGGCATGAACGCGCACAACGACTACGCCGACCGCAAGAACGGGCGGCAAGAGGTCAAGCCGATTCATCCCGAATTGGAAGAGCCGCTGAAAGACATCCTGCGTGATACCTACGGCCTGATCGTGTATCAGGAGCAGATCATGCAGATCGCGCAGAAAGTGGCCGGATACTCGCTCGGCCGAGCAGACATTCTGCGCCGCGCCATGGGTAAGAAGAAGGCCGAGGTCCTCGAGGCCGAATTCGAGGGCTTCGAAGCGGGCATGCTGGGCAATGGATTCAGCAAGCCCGCCATCAAGGCGCTGTGGGACACGATCCTCCCGTTCGCCGGTTACGCGTTCAACAAATCGCACGCCGCGGGCTACGGCCTGGTGTCGTTCTGGACCGCGTACCTGAAGGCCAACTACCCCGCCGAGTACATGGCCGGTCTGCTCACCTCCGTCGGCGACGACAAGGACAAGGCCGCCGTCTACCTGGCCGACTGCCGCCGCCTGGGCATCCAGGTGCTGCCGCCCGACGTCAACGAGTCCGAACTCGAATTCGCCTCCGTGGGCAAGGACATTCGCTTCGGCATGGGCGCGGTGCGCAATGTCGGCGCGAACGTGGTCGCCTCGATCATCCAGGCGCGCAAGGAGAAGTCGAAGTTCACCGACTTCTCCGACTACCTGAACAAGATCGACGCGGTGGCCTGCACCAAGAAGGTCACCGAATCCCTCATCAAGGCAGGCGCTTTCGACTCGCTCGGGCATCCGCGCAAGGGGCTGCTGCTGGTGCACTCCGATGCCATCGATGCGGTCATGTCGACCAAGAAGGCCGAGGCCATCGGGCAGTTCGATCTGTTCGGCGGGCTGGATGAGGGTGATGAGTCCATTGCCAGCGTCTTCAATGTGAAGGTGCCCGATGAGGAGTGGGAGACCAAGCACAAGCTGGCCCTGGAGCGGGAGATGTTGGGGCTCTACGTGTCCGGGCATCCGCTCAACGGTGTCGAGCATGTGCTGGCGGCGCAGTCCGACACTCAGATTCCGGCCATTCTGGAAGGCGAGGTCAAGGATGGGGCGCAGGTCACCATCGGCGGCATCTTCGCCAATGTCACGCGGCGTGTGAACAAGAATGGTCTGCCGTGGGCCTCGGCGCAGCTCGAGGATCTCACCGGTGGGATCGAGGTGCTGTTCTTTCCGCAGTCGTACTCGGTGTACGGGATGGATGTCACCGAGGATGCCATCGTGCTGGTGAAGGCTCGTGTCAGTGCGCGCGATGATCGTGTTTCGCTGATTGCCAATGACCTTGTGGTGCCGGATCTTTCGTCTATTGGTGTGGATAAGCCGGTGTCGGTGGTTATTCCGACGCGGTTGTGTACGCCGGACAAGATTGGGGAGCTCAAGCGGGTGTTGAATCGGCATCCGGGGACTGCGGATGTGCATATTCGGCATGTGGGGTCTCGGGATCGGACTACGACGCTGAAGGTTGCTGACAACCTGCGGGTGTCGCCGTCGAGTGCGTTGATGGGTGATCTGAAGGCGCTGCTTGGGCCGGGCTGCCTGGGGGGTTGATCCTCGGGGTTCGGCGGGCTCGGCCGCTCGTCGGACCGGCGTGCCTAGATAAAGAACAAAAGAACAAGATCAGGGAGCTCTCAGGCAGGGGAATCGGACAAAATTCCGGCGTGAGAGCTCCCTGATCTTGTTGGGGGTGGGCTGCGCCTCCGCGATTCGGGTTGGTTGCGGCGGTAGGGTGCGCGGCATGCTGCGTTTGCCGCGTGTTCGCCGGTTCGGGGTGCTTGTCGCGGCGGTGCTGGTCGCCGCGTCCGCGGCCTGTGGGCATAGCGGGCCGCATTCGGTTCCGGTGACTTCGGCGGGCGGTCCGGCTGCCGTTCCTGAGGGGGCGCCCGCGGCCGCGGCGATCGTGACGGCCACGCCGAGCGGGCTGCTGCTGCGCGGGAAGCCGTGGTGGCCTGCCGGGTTCAATGGGCCGCAGCTGGCGACGAACTACGCGGTGAACTTCGGCTGTGGGGCCGAGGTGGACCTCGACGCGTTCTTCGCCAAGGTGCCGGAGCATTCCCTGACCCGGTTCGCCATGTTCCAGGCCCTGGCTGTGAACAAGAACACCGGTGCGCTCGACTTCACCGCGGCGGACGCGGTTTTCGCGGCGGCGCAGAAGCACGGGCGTCTCGTGTTGCCGGTGCTGGCCGCGCAGAGCGGTGACTGCGGGGACGAGATCTTCAAGCAGCGGCAGTGGTATGTCGACGGGTGGAAGCAGGACAGTCTGGTTCCCGGCCGCGCGGTCATGAGCTTCCGGGACTGGGTGCGCACCGCGGTCAATCGGTGGCGGAGTTCGCCGGTGCTGGCGGGGTGGGAGCTGATCGGGGAGCCGGAGCCGTCGAATTGCGCGGGCAGTCAATGCGATCTGCGGTTGCGCACCTGCCCGAAGGATGCCGCCCAGGTGTTGCGCACCTTCATGGACGACGCCGGACAGCTGGTGCGGGAGCTGGACCCCGGGCGGCTGATCTTCGCCGGATACGTCGGAGGCAGCCAATGCGGTACCGCCAGGGACGCGTTCGGCTTCGTCAGCAGCTCCCCGAACATCGATGTGGTCGAGTACCACGACTACAGCGAGGACGCCGATCCGCTGCCCGGAGGTCCCAACAACGGCCTGGCCCGGCGGCTGCAGCAGGCGCGGGAGATCGGAAAACCGTTGCTGGTCGGGGAGATCGGCGAATACGCGGGATCCTGCGAAAGCCTCGACGACCGCCGCGATCTCATGGACCGGCGGATCACCGGCCAGCGCGCCGCGGGCACCGCGGGCGCGCTGATCTGGGCCTACGTCCCGGATCCGCGCCCCGATCAGTGCACCTACGACGTGGGCCCCGACGATCCGCTCTGGCAGGTCGTGGCACACCAGACCACACTCGGCTGAACCGGTTCGATTCTCGTGCTGGAGGCTTCAGTGACGGTCAACTGCCGATGACCCGGTACAGCCGCCAATTCGGCTGGCCCGCGCCGTCATTGGGAATCTCCAGCTCCAAGGTGGCGATCTGCGCGCCGTTCTCGTACATGGTCGGGTAGCGGCGGTTCACCGCGTCGGAGGTGCCGCGTCCGGTATTCGGCACCGACAGAATGTATTTGACGCCGCGTTCCAGGGGGCGGTTCAGTGTGCGCACGAAATCGCGGTCGGAGGGGATGACGAAGCGATCCGGGTGTTTCGAGGCGATCTGCACCGCGAAGCCGTAGACGGTGTCCATGACGATGGAACCGCGCGGCAGGTCCATGGCGTCGAGATGGTCGGCCAGGCGGCGTTCGGCGGCGAAGGTGTAGGCGATGTGCTCGGCATCGAGGTATTTGTCGCTCGTGTCCTGCGGATCCGGGAACAGGACGGCGCGTAATGCGTACTCCTGGACCGCCATCATCTGACTGTTCATGCCGCGCGCCGTGACGGGCACCGAGACGACGAGCATCAGGCCCGCCAGGGCGGCCGCTACGGCGGTCAACGGACCCACGGCTGTGCGCCTCGGGCGAATGGCCGGTTCGGGAGTACCGCGCTCGTCCTGGCTCGCGAACGCCCCCAGCCTGCGACTGGGCACGACTCCCCGTGCAGGTGGAATCAGCAGCGCGAGGATCGCGGTCAGCGGAATCGCCGCCACATAGAACCGCAGGAACGCGAAGGTGGAACCGGTTGCGTAACTGAGCATCTGGAAGCCGAGCACCGACCCGCACAGCAGCATCGGCACCAGCGGCGTCAGCTCGCGCCGCCGGATGGCCAGCGCCCCGGCGACCGGCAGCAGCATCGGCAGCGCGGGCGCGAGGATGAGCATCGCCCCGATCGAGTATTGCGCGGCCGCGAGCGGATGCCCCGGCGCCGTCGCCCCCTCCTGCGCCAGGATCGCCGAATTGCCGTACTGCGAGGTGAACTGCTGGAACGCCTGCCCGGTGATCAGCCAGCTGGTGGCCGCCCACACCACGAACGCCAGCGCGACCGGCGCCGCGATCAGCACCAGATCCATTGCCGCACCGCTGAATCGGTGCGGGGCGGTGCGACGCCGGTAGTAGCTGAGCGCGAACACGAACACCCCCGCGGTCGCGGCGGGAGCCAGCGCGTCGTATCGGGTCAGATACCCGAGCCCCAGCGCGATCCCGCACGCCACCAGATCGTGCACCCCGTCCGTGGTCACCCAGCGCATCAGCCGCCGCACCGCCCAGCACAGGCAGAACAGGAACAGCGCCTCGCTCATTCCGTTGCCGCCGTAGAACACCACCATCGGATTCAGCGCGAACACGGCGGTCACCAGCGCGCACAACCACACCGGCACACCGCGATCGCGGCCGATGCCCCACACCATGACCACCGCACCGGCCATGAACAGCGCGGTCATCACCACACCCGACAGCCCCCACCGGGTGATCGCCGGAATCCAGCGCGCGAGCGCCACGAACGGCAATTGCGCCAGCGCGGTGAGCGGCGTGAACACGAAGCCGATGGCCGACAGGTGCGGATCCCGGCTGAACAGCGCCGATTCCGTGGCCGAGACGCGGCTGAGCGCATCGCCCATCAGGTAGCCGCGACCGGCGGTCAGGAACATACCGGTGACCACGTACAGCAGCGTCGAAGCGGCGAAGATCGCGCGCGGCGCCCGGTCCATGCTCACTCGGCAGCCTCCGTGGACGTGCCCAGCCCGTGAAACGTCTTCTCCCAGTACGACGGATTCCGGATCAGCTGCCAGCAGCCCTTGGTCGCGGCAATGGCCATCAACAGCCAGTACGCGGGCGAGAGCAGGCACGCCACCAGCAGGTCGGGGCGGCCGTTCTCGCGGCACGCGATCAGATTCATGTACACCGTCATCGCATTGCCGAGCACCAGCGCGAGCAGCGCCGGGAAGTACACCGCCGCCGGGAACACCTCCTCGATGATCCGCGGCTGACCGAAGATCCAGGCCAGCGTGACGAACCAGAACAGCAGATTCAGGCAGGCGATGATCGGCGTGCCCGCCAGGAACAGCGTGAACCGCAGGAACGCGACCGGCCCGATCTTGCGCCACAACTCGACCGGTCGCCGGGCGTGCACCAGCCAGCTCTGCAAATAGCCCTTGTACCAACGGGACCGCTGCCGGATCCAGTTGATCGGATCCGGATTGGCCTCCTCCAGCGTGGTCGAATCGATGACGGCGGTGGAATAGCCGCGCGCCGCGATGCGCACACCCAGATCGGCGTCCTCGGTGACGTTGTAGGGATCCCACGCGCCGATCGCGGTGAGGACATTGCGCCGGAAGTGATTCGAGGTGCCGCCCAAGGGAATCGGCGCGCTGCTGCGCATCAGCCCCGGCAGCAGGAATCCGAACCAGAGCCCGTAATCCATGGTGAACCAGGCGGTGAGCAGATTCTGCCGGGCATTGTGGAACGCCAGCTTCGCCTGAACGCACACCACCGAGCGCGGCAGCTCCTCGAAAGCGGCGACCACACGGCGCAATTGAAGCGGATCCGGGATGTCCTCGGCGTCGTAGATGGTGACGATATCGCCGGTCGCGGCGTGCAATCCGTAATTGCACGCCTTCGGCTTGGTGCGCGGGTCGGCGGCGGGCACCAGCACGATGGTGATGTGTTCGCTTCCGGCCGAACCGATTCCGGCGGCGTGCGCGGCCTCGATGGTCGGGGTGTCGTCCTCCTCGAGCAGCAGCAGCGCCTGCAACCGGTCGTGCGGGTAGTCCAGGCCGTTGAGCGCCGCGATGAGATCGCCGACCACCTCGGGCTCCCCGTAGGCCGGGACCAGGATGGTGTAGGGCGGCAGCCGGTCCGCGGGCAATGCCCGCGCGCGCTCGTCGTCGACATGCAGGATGGCGTCGCGCGGCATACCCCGCGCGAAGATCAGTACGCGGTCGACCATGACGGCGGTGTAGCCGAGCGTGCACGCCGCGACCAGGACGACCAGGGTCCAGCGCGGCGCGAGCACCGCGCACACCACCGCGATCGCGAGCGCCGCGAGCAGCGTATTGCGTTGCCACGGCAGGAAAGCCACCGACGCCGAGGACATCGGGTCGGTCTCGCGCAGCCCGTGCACGGCCGCGTGCAGGGCCCGCGCGCGCTCCGATTCGGTGGCGAGGCCGGGCAGCTCCGGGGTCATCCGCCGGCTCCGATCCGGACGATCTCGCGGGCCACCGTGGTGAGCATTTCGCGGTCCTTGTACTCCGACTCGGCGTCCTGTTTCTCGGTCTCCGGATCGATGGACACAGCATTGCCGCGCAGGATCTGATGCAGCATGTTCTCGGTATTGCGCGCCAACGACGGCTCGGGCCGGGGGAATTCGGCGTCGGGCAGGTGATTGTCGGCGGAGATGAGGCTGATGCGTTCCGCGCCGCCTCGGCCGCGCCAGCGCCAGCTCATCCAGGTCCAGCTCAGCAATCGGCGGTCGTCGACCACGGTATTGAGGCGGCCGGTGATGCCGTGGCCCAGGTCGATTCGGACCGGCGCGCTGATGCGCGGCTGGTTGAGCGAGTACAGCACGAACTGCGGAAGCCGCTCGATGTCATTGAGATTGGCGGAGCGCTCGGTATCGACCACGATCCGGCGGCGGCGGGACTCCTTGTCCCAGTCGGGATTACCGCGCTGCGCTACCATGAATCGGCGCGTCCACGACGTGCCTGGACCGAAGTAGCGTGGCGCCCAGGGGTATTCGCGCTCGCTGAACACCTGCCAGCCCGGTGGTACGGCGGGGGCGTCGGCGATCTCCAGCGCGGCGAGCTTCGGATAATCCACGCCGTATTCGTGCGGCACCGGAATGGGTGCGATCAGGGCCGCCGCCACCACCGCCGTAGCCAGCGCGCCGCGTGAAGACGCGGCGGTGAGCGGGCGCACCGGACGATCGAGCGGCTTCACCGTCGACCAGTTCCGGTGGTTCAGATACATGATCGTGGTCGACAGGTACACCGCCAGAATTGTCGGCACCGCCTGATACACCAGCAGCGGCGCGTCCGGGAACCACCGCCACAGCACCACCAGCGCGATCGCACCCAGGGCGAGGGTGAGCACGACGGCTACCACGGCCCGCCGCCAGGTGCGGCCGGATCCGATCGCGGCGGCCGCGGCTCCGAGCAGCAGCGTCACGGTGCCGTCGGCAACACTGCTGCCGCCCAGCAGCACCACCAGCTGGCGGTAGGGCGGGGGAAACGCGGCGAGCAGCAACAGCCAGGCGGGCCAGAACCGGAACACCGGCCGCAGCCCGAACGCCAAAATGCTCACGCTCATCAGGAACAGCGGGGCCGCGATCAGATCCAGATGCAGGACTTCGTACTGGTAGGGGTAGCGCAACACCAGCAGCCCGAGCAACGCCGCCGACAGGGCCAGTCCGATCAGGCCCACGATGACGTCGGTCTGGCGGTCGTAGATGGGCAGTTCGTCCCGGTGCCGCAAGGCGATTCCGATTGCCGCGAAGATCGCGACCACTGCCAGCACGAACACATAGCCGATATCGGAATCGTGGCGTAGGTCGCCGATCAGCTCGAGCCAGGTGTAACCGAACGCGATCAGCGTGCACAGCAGCACGATGACGAACCGCACCATCGTGCGCCAGTGCAGCCCGTCCCACA
The DNA here is from genome assembly GCF_041154655.1 of Nocardia sp. JMUB6875. Taxonomy (NCBI): domain Bacteria; kingdom Bacillati; phylum Actinomycetota; class Actinomycetes; order Mycobacteriales; family Nocardiaceae; genus Nocardia; species Nocardia sp. JMUB6875. The sequence continues at coordinate 18,719 of NZ_BAAFGR010000098.1, read as the reverse complement.
GGTGACGGGTCCGGGCATGCGCCTCCAGGGTCGCGGACACGCTCATGTCAGCGAGAACGTTTGCGCGGCAGCAGGATGACCAGCGCCGCGAGAAGGCCCACCGCCAATACGACCCCGCCCGCGAGGGCGAGCCGGGCGGCCACCGGAATGGGGGAGTCGCTCTTGCCCGCCGCGGCGATCTGCTCGGTTATCCCGGCCGCCGGATCGAAGAACTCCGGTTCCCGGTCACCCGCCTGCAACAGCACCGGGCCGGACAGTCGGAAGGACCGATCCGGGTCCGCCAGCAGCCAATTCAGCAGCCGGTCCAGGTGTTCGGGCGCCTGGGTCGAGGTGCCGACCACCACCAGGCGCTTACCGGTCCAGGTGGCCTGCAACGATCCGAACGAGAGTGGCGGCCGCAGCTCGATCTTCGTCTCCAGATCGGCGTCGTCGCCGTAGACGATGAGGGTGTCGCCGCTGCGGTCCAACGGCAGCACGATCGAACCCGGGACACCGCCGTCGGCCGCCACCAGCACGGCCGGTTGGTCACTGCCCGCCGCGGTGTCGAAGGACACCAGTTCGGGCCGCAGCGGCACCGCGGTCAGCCGCTGGATGGCCACCAGCATCTGGGTGGCGCGCACGGTGTCGGCGAAACCGGGCGTCTGCAGGCCCACCTGCACCTGCGGCAGCAGCGCCTGCGGCACCGCCCCGAGCCCGCCCGGCACCGGCGGCCGCGCCGCATTGCTCTGCACCTCGCCGTCGGGGTTGATGGTCAGCGTGACCGGCTGCTCCAACCCGCACCCGTGGGTCAGACCGGCCTGCTGCAGGGTCACCGACACCGTGGTGAACCGCGACAGCAGCTCGTTGGGAATGCTGACCCACTGGTCGAAGCGCCCCGACGGGTCGACCGGCCACGCCGCGATCTGCCGGTCGCCGACGGTCACGGCGAGCTGACCGTTGAGGGTGTCGGGCAGGGGAGTGTGGTTGCCGTGCAGGTTGACCCGCACGTTGTGGGACGGGCGGCCCAGCCGGGTCATATCCAGGGTGAAGTTCACCCGGACGTATCCCACGGCGGTGGCGCTGAGCTGGTTCTGGCCCAGGGCGGCCAGCGAGATCGAGTCCGGCGCGAGCTGCGGGGCGACCGGAACACCCAGCGCCACCGCCGATCCGGCCATGGCCGCGCGGGCCAGGTCGCTGGTGAGCAGGCGGATCTGGGTGGGCATCGACTTCTCGTCACCGGAGACGGTCAGTGCGGGCGCGGGTCCGCCGCTGATCCGCAACCCGGTATCGGAGCCCGCACGGATCACCACCTGCCGCTCCAGGAAGGCCGGGGGATGGTCGGGAACCGTTGCGCCCGAATCGATCCGGCGCACCTCCACCGCGACCGGCTGATTGGTGTAGCGGGCGGCGGCGGCCGTGCTCAGCGCGAGGACCGCCGCGCTCTCGGTCTGCGACGGATTCGCCGGGAGGTACATGGTGAGCTTCTGCAGCACCGGCGGCAGGAACTCGGCCACCGTGGTCGGCTGCTGTTCCTCACCGAAATAGGTGACGGCCGCGTCGCTGAGCGTCAACGGCTGCCCCAGCCAGTCGTCGGGGCAGATCCCGGGTTCGGGCGAAAGCGACGAGGTCAGCGTCACCGCCACCGCATTGCCCCGAACCTCCGCGCCCGCCAACGAGATCCGGATGGGCGTGCGCGGATCCCGCGGCAGCTCCACCCGATCCAGCAGCCGCTGCGCCGAGCGCGCCTCCAGGGTGCCCCGCGCCAGCTGCGGCGGCAGCTGCACCGTGCCGGTGAGCGCGGCCGGGGCCAGCCCCGGCAGGATCGGCAGCGTCAGCGACACCTCGTGCGAGCGGCCCGGGAACAGCAAGTTCTTTCCGAACCCCAAGCCCGCCAAGGTAATCGAGTGATCACCCGGATCGGCCGCCGCGGGCGCAGGCGGCGTCGCCGCGACCGGCAGCGCGGTCAATCCCGCCGTCAGCAGGGCCACGACGACGGCCGACATCCGGATGGAGCGGGGCACGCGCAAGGGCATGGGGTCTCCCGATCACTCGGGCGGCCGAGGCCGCCGCTACAGCCAGGTGGGGTCGCCGAAAACCGCTCCGCTGTCGTCGGTTTCGGCGGATTTGGCGTAGATGTAGGTGTACTGCCGGATGGAAACCGGGCCCGCGCACTGGTTCACGGCGATATGGAAGTCGCGCATGATGACCTGGACGGTCTTGCCCGGAATGAGGTCCTTGGTCGCGATCTCGAGATCCTTGACCTCGCCCGGGGCCAGGTTGACGCTCATCGGCACCTGGATATTGGGTCCGATGAGCGCCAGCGAGGGCGACTGGCCGACGGTTGCGCTCGGCACGTAGACCTGGGGGATGGCCCCGAGGCTGGTGTTGGGAATGGTCACCGAGCAGCCGACGTGATAGCCGGTCTTGAGCTGGCCGCCCGCGATGCCGTCGACGCGGGCGTAGGCCATATTGCTGACCAGGGCTTCGCGGCTGGTGCCCACCTGGTTCAGCGGGGCGATGCGGTTGATGAACTCGTCGCGATTGCCGACGGTGAAGCTGCCGAAGGTGGACTGATAGGTCCGTTCGTGGGGAGCCAGCGTGACGATATCGGCGTGCGCGGGCCGCGCGTAGCCGACTGCCGCCCCGATGGACAGCAGGAGAACGCCCCAGGTGGACAGCCTCATGCGACCAAAGTTAACGGAGAAATAGCGGAAAACACCCGAAAGACACGGGCGGCGGCGGTGAATTAGCCGAAGCGAAACCCGGTGGTCAGCGGCGTGCCGCGCCGAGCACCCAGCGCAGGGCGGCGACGGTGGCCGCGCCGAGCACGGCGGCCTGGACCGAACCGGTGATGAGCGCGAGCATCAGGCAGACCACGACACCGGCGAACAAGGCTTCCAGCTTGTAGACCGGCCACGGGGTCCCGGCGATATCCACGGTGGGACGCGCGGCAACCCGCTCGGTGTCCGTAGGGTGAACCACTGCCATACGGTCAGGGTAGACGGTGAACCAAAGTTCGGGCAACCGAACTTACTGTCGGGAACAACACACGAACCCGAGCGGTTGAGCAGGTCATGCCACTAAACGGAGAGTACGAACCCAGCACGTCCGGTTGGGCCCGCGAACAGGCCGAACAGTACGACAACTCGGACGGCGCCGAGGGTCACGAACTGCGCGGCGTGCCGATCATCCTGCTCACCACCCGCGGCAACAAGACGGGCAAACTCCGCAAGACCCCGCTCATGCGCGTCGAGCACAACGGTGAGTACGCCGCCGTCGCCTCGCTGGGCGGCGCTCCCAAGCATCCGGTCTGGTACTGGAACATCAAGGCCGACCCGCACGTCGAGCTCCGCGACCGCGACCAGGTCCGCGACTACGACGCCCGCGAGGTCACCGGCGACGAGAAGGCCCTGTGGTGGAAGCGCGCCACCGAGGTCTGGCCGGACTACGACGAGTACCAGAAGAAGACCACCCGCGAGATCCCGCTGTTCGTCCTGACTCCCCGCCCCTGAATCTCGCCCGCCGCGGCGCCGGGAAGCGCGACGGTCGATAAGAAGATGCCCCGGTCACGTTGTGACCGGGGCATTTTCGCGGTTGTACACCTACCGGATCACCGGTGTTGCCGCGTCATGCGGGGCGAGGCCTCAGGGCAGGATCTGCGGCACGACGTCCGGGGCGACCGCACCGGTGACCGCGCCGACGACGCCGCCGACGACCGCGCCGTTGAGCGCCGCGCTGCCCACCGCGGCCGAGCCGATACCCGGGACGATGATGGCCGGCAGGGAGAGGATCGCGCCGGACGCGGCGCCGATGCCCGCGCCCGCGGCGGCGCCGTTGGCCAGCGGATCGTGGTTCTGCGCGTCGGGGTTGGTGGCGACCGGCTGCAGGTCCAGCGGGGCGGCGGAGGCGGTCGCGGTGCCCGCGGCGATACCGGCCGTGATGGCGGCGGCGGTCAGCGTAATGGCAACGGGCTTACGGAAATTCATCAGGCTTGTGGCTTTCTGGGTTGATTCTCGGGTAGAGCAAGCGAAATCGACGTTAGCTATCAATTCGCGCGGGTCGCAAAGCGGAGCCGGTACCTCCTCAGCGCTCACCTGATCATTCGTCCAGCTCGGCGCGAGATTGCGAGTTCAATCACGTCCGGCGCTTGGTGAATAAGGTCGAACCCCGCCCTTTATCGGCTCCGAGCGCAGGTCGCCGCATGCCCCCGGCTAGCATGTTCGGGTGTCTGATCCGCTTGCTGTAGCAACGAAGGTGTCCGGTCCGCTGCCCGAACTGACGGCGGATGAGATCGACGCGGCTGCCAAGCGAATTTCGGAGATTATCGAGCCGACGCCGCTGCAACGGATTCCGCGGCTGTCGGCGCTGACCGGGGCCGAGGTCTACCTCAAGCGCGAGGACCTCACCGCCGTCCGCTCCTACAAGCTGCGCGGCGCCTACAACCTCATGGTGCAGCTCACCGAGGCCGAGAAGGCCGCCGGCGTGGTCACCGCCAGCGCCGGAAACCACGCCCAGGGCGTGGCTTTCGCGTGCAAGGCGATGGGCGTGCGGGGCCGCATCTACGTGCCGACCACCACCCCGAAGCAGAAGCGCGACCGAATCCGCGTGCACGGCGGCGAATTCGTGCAGCTCATCGCCATCGGCGACACCTACGACGCGGCCGCCGCGGCCGCCGCCGACGATGTGGCGCGCACCGGGGCCACCATGGTCCCGCCCTTCGACGATCCGCGCACCGCGGCCGGGCAGGGCACCATCGCCGCGGAGTTCCTCGAACAGCTCGGCAGCCAGCCCGATCTGGTGGTGGTCCCGGTCGGCGGCGGTGGCTGCTTGGCCGGTATCGCGACCTACCTGCGCGAGCGGGCCCCGCAGACCGCCATCCTGGCGGCCGAGCCCACGGGCGCGGCATCCATGACCGCGGCGCTGGTGGCCGGGGGACCGGTGACGCTGCCCGAGATCGATCCCTTCGTCGACGGCGCGGCCGTGCGCCGGGTCGGCGCGGTCGGGTACCAGGCGGTGGTGCGCTTCGGCGGCCAGGTCCGCTCGCACGCCTCGCTGCCCCTGCTGACCAGCACCGAAACCCGTTCGGGCGCAGGCTCTTTCCGCATGATGCATGTGGACGAGGGCGCCATCTGCACCGCCATGCTGGAGCTGTACCAGAACGAGGGCATCGTCGCCGAACCCGCGGGCGCGCTCGCGGCGGCGGCGCTGCGCGAGGTCGAGGTGGAGCCGGGCTCGACGGTGGTGGTGCTGCTCTCCGGCGGCAACAACGACGTCTCCCGCTACGGCGAGGTCATCGAGCGCTCGCTGGTGCACCAGGGGCTGAAACACTATTTCCTGGTGGACTTCCCTCAGGAGCCCGGTGCGCTGCGCCGCTTCCTGGACGAGGTCCTGGGCCCCGATGACGACATCACGCTGTTCGAGTACGTCAAGCGCAACAACCGGGAGACCGGGGCCGCGCTGGTCGGTATCGAGCTGGGTGTGCCGGATGGTCTCGAGTCCCTGCTCAAGCGCATGGACGAGGCCCCGATCCAGTGCGAGCGCCTGGATCCGAACTCACCCGCCTACCGCTACCTGACCTGAGACCGCTTCTCGGCGTGCGGGATTCAGGCGTGTAGCAGGTATCCCGCCGCCGAGGTGTGGATGATCTGCGGATCGCCGAGCTTGCGGTCGATCCGGGTGATCACCTCGTCGACGGTCGCGGTCGAGCCGGGATTGTCGCTGCAGAACGCGGCGATCTCGGCCGGGGTGACCAGGGTGCCGGCCCGCGAGGCCAGCAGTTCCAGCGCGCAGAATTCGCGGGTGGTCATGGTCAGCAGGATGCCGCTGCGCCGGACCCGGCGGCGAATGCGGTCCACCACCAGGTCCCCGACGGTGAGCACCGGTGTCGGCTGCGGCTTGCGCAGCGTGGACAGTGCCAGCACCCGGGCGGCCAGCTCGCTCAGCGAGAACGGCTTGGCCAGGTAGTCGTCCGCGCCGCCCGCGTAGCTCTCGCTGCGATCGGTGGCGCTCTCGCGCGCGGTGATCAACAATGCGGGTGTGCGATCACCCGATTCCCGTTGCCGCCGAACCAGATCCAGCCCGTCGCCGTCGGGTAGCCCGCGGTCCACGATGAGGCAGTCGTAGAGTCGCGCCCCGCACTGCTCGCCGGCCTCGCCGAGATTGCGGGTCAGATCGACGTGGAATCCCGCGCTGCGCAGTCCGTCCGCGACGCGTGCGCCCAGCTGCTCGTCGTCCTCACACACCAGGACCCATACGCTGCGGGCGGTCACTCCATCGTCGGACATGGAACCACGGTGCCACATGGATCGTGAACGATTCATGAGCGATCGCCGAGCGACCGGGCGGTGTTAACGCCGGGCGGGCGGGTACTTGTGGGGGCACGTGCCCGGGTTAACGGGTGCGCGGCGGGGCCGGGATAAACGGGTAGTTCACTACGCGTGAAACCGAATGGTCAGAACGGGAGGCTGGCATTCATGAAAAGGCTGGTGGTGTGCTGTGACGGCACGTGGAAAGCCGAGTCGAGCACGACGGTGTCGAACATCGTCAAGATCGCGGAGACGGTGCGCCTGACCGGAGCGGACCGGGAGGGGAAGTCCGTAGGTCAGCGCGTGTTCTACGTGTCGGGGCCCGGCTCACGGGGATTCATGTCGGATCGGGTGCTGGGCGGGGCCTTCGGGCTCGGCCTCGAGGCCAATCTGTCGGCGGCCTACTGGCAGCTGGCGCTGAACTGGGAACCCGGGGACGAGATCTACATCTTCGGGTTCAGCCGGGGCGCGTACACCGCGCGCAGCCTGGCGGGGATGATCAACCGGCTCGGAATCCTGAAGTACGACGCCATGATTCACGGCATGTACCCCAGGGCGCTCGAGATCTACAAGACCCGCAAGGCGAATCCGGACGATCCGGATCCGGTGGAGTGGGACGAGTTCCGCGACGAGTACTGCTACGCGCAGCGGCCCACGATCAACTTCCTGGGCGTGTTCGACACCGTCGGCGCGATGGGCGTGCCGGGACTGACGTCGTGGAAGCATCGTTTCCACGATGTCCGGCTGGGTCCCATCGTGCTGTGCGCGCGGCAGGCGCTCGCGATCGACGAGCGGCGCCGGGAATTCGCGCCGTGCCTGTGGGAGGTCCCCGCCGAACAGAAGGAGCTGCACCGCCGCTCCGATCGGGTGAAGCAAGTGTGGTTCGAGGGCGTGCACAGCGATATCGGCGGCGGCTACGCGGACTGCGGACTGTCCGATATCACCCTGCGCTGGATGATTGCCGAGGCCGAGGCCGAGGGGCTGAGCTTCGACCACGACCGCCTCGACACGCTGCTGCGGGACTGCCCGTTCGACGCCACGCACCGGCACGACTCACTGAGCCTCGCCTTCCGGGTGCTGAATCTGGTTCGCCTGGCGGTGAGTTGGCGCAGCCCGCGCTTCTACTGGGATTCCTGGCGCAAACTGCTGCAGCCGGGCGACGAGGGCAGCTACCTGGCCTCGACCGTCCCCGATCGAAAAGGCTACCGTCCGGCGAACATTCGCCGGTGGTGTGAGGACGGCGAGTGCGCGGTGCCGCCGGAACTCATCGAGCCCGTCGAACTGGTTCCACTCCCGGATGTCCGGGTGCTCACGAGCTGATCGCCATGTTGTTCTCCTCTTACCGGACGTTCGCCGCGGCGCTATCCTCGCATCGGCGGACTTCGGGAGGAGGTGCGCGCAGGGTGGTCGCCACGGAGTTGGTCGCGGGGTCGGTGTTCGCGGGATACGTGATCGAGCGTCGGCTGGGTGCGGGCGGGATGGGTACGGTCTACCTGGCCAAGCATCCCGGGCTGGAGATGTCGGTCGCGCTGAAGGTGCTGAAACCGAAGGCGGCCGATCAGGCCGGAGCCGCCCAATTCCGGCGCGAGGCGCAACTGGTCGCGAACCTGCAGCATCCGAATATCGTCGATATCAAGGACTTCGGCGAAGAGGGCGGCACGCTGTGGATGGCCATGCAGTACGTGCCCGGCGGCGACCTGGTCAGCCTCATCGAGGAAAACCCGTGCGGCATCGACCCCGACCGCGCGGTCCGCATGGTGGCTGCCGTCGCCGACGCCCTCGACTACGCCCACGCCAATCAGGTCGTGCACCGGGACGTGAAGCCCGCCAACATCTTCCGCACCACCGGCACCGGCGGCGCGGATTGGGTCCTGATCGGCGACTTCGGCATCGCCCGCAGCCTCGCCGCGGACGAAACCCTCACCGCCACCGGCCGCTGGGCCTTCTCTCAGCCCTACGCACCCCCGGAGCAGCGCGTCGGCCGTCCGGCGGGACCCCGTGCCGACGTGCACGCCCTCGCCGTCACGCTCTACCAACTGGTGACCGGCGAGCTCCCCAGCGAACTGCCTGTCCCGGTGAAGGATTCGAGACTCCCGGGAAAGCTCGGAGCAGTCCTGTCCAAAGCCACCGCCTGGAACCCGGCCGAGCGCCACGCCAGCTGCGGCGAGCTCGCCGCCGCCGCGGCCCGCGCCCTGCACGCCCGCAGATGGCGCGATCACCCGGCCGCCGCGAGCCGCGACCGCATGGTCTCGGCCGCGCGCCGAGTCACCGGGCGCGGCGACTGGACGCCATCGGGTGCGCGGTGGGGAACCGATCGCGGAGATCGCCGACCCACCGTCCCGGAGGACACCAAGTTCTCGGCATACGGGTCCACCCATTCGCGAACCGCGCGGCGCGGGATCCGCACCATCTCCGCGGCAGCGATCGCGGTCGTGGTCGCGGCGGTCATTACCGGTGTGCTGCACTGGAATTCCGATTCGGCCGCCCCGGCCGCGGCGACCACCCCGCCCGCGCCGATCACCGCGCGTTGCCTCTACACCGCCGCGAAATCGGTGGCTCCCGGCCAGCACGCCGTCATCCCCGCGACCGGCGACGGCGGCCGCCGCTGCCTGCTCTCGGTCAAGGACGCCGCCCAGGGCCCGATCGAAGGCGTCAAGACCCTCCAGACCGCCCTTCGCACCTGCTACAACGCCGAAATCTCCGACACCGAAGGCATTTTCGGCCCGGCCACCAAACAGGCCGTCCTCACCGTCCAGCAACACCACATCCTCACCCAGGACGGCGTCTTCGGCCCCCTGACCTCCGCCGCCATGACCTGGCCGGTCTACGCCGACGCCGACAACACCCGATCTCCTTGCCGCACAGTCGAAAACTGACCGGCCGGGCAACGGACCGCGTGCGGGCTACGGCTGGGGTTCCGGGCTGTCGGGTGTGAGGATCATGCCGAGGAGTCTGGCTACGTCGGCGCGGTCGAGGCGTTTGGGAGCGGTGATGCCCTGGTAGTAGAAGCCGTCCAGCACGGTGGCCAGGGCTCGGGCCTTTTCGGGAGTTGTCTTGTCCGCGAGGACTTCTCCGGTTACTTGCCAGAAGCGGGTGGCCAAGTCTAGCATGCGGGGATTGCGCATGGCGGCGGTGGTCAGCTCGTATTCGACGATGATGTTGTCGCGGTCGGTCTCGAGGTTCTCGAGGATCATGTCGGTCAGGGCGGTGACCAGGTCGGCGGGGGTGGGGTGGCCGATTCGGGCGCTCCAGTCGTGGAGCCAGTCGGTGTAGCGCTCGACGAAGCGTTCGAGGGTCGCGGCGCGGAGGTCGTCGAGGGTGTTGAAGTAGTAGGTGGTGGAGCCGAGGGGGACGCCGGCTTCCGCGGCGGCGGCGCGGTGGGTGAGGCCGGCGATGCCGGACCTGCTGACGATGGCTTCGCTCGCGGTGATGATGCGGTCGCGGCGCTGCGGGTCGCTGGGTCCACGGTGGCCGGGCATGTGTACGACTGTACAGGTTGTCTGAAGATTTGCTGTGAGTCGACTCGGAGACCTGTCCACGGCTATATGTACGACCGTACAGTACGTGTGTACACAAAATAGCCGAGCTGGAAGGAACGAATCAGATGAACCAGAAAACGAGCAAGAAGACGGCACGTCGGATCCTCGGGGCCGCCGCGATCGGCGCCTTCGCCCTCGCCCCCGCGGTACTGTCCGCGCCCGCGCAGGCTGCCCCGGTGGCCGTCGACGACTGGCGCTACGACGAGCACGGCCGCGACATCGGCGGCTTCGACAAGAACGGCCGCAACAGCCTGGGCCTGGATCGCAATGGGTTCGACCGCTGGGGCTATGACCTTCGCGGCCGGGACTACCGGGGCTTCGACCGGGAAGGGTTCGACGCCGAGGGCTACAACAGCTACGGCTACGACAAGCAGGGCTACGACCGCAGGGGCATCGACCGCAACGGCTTCGACCGCTACGGCGTCGAGCGTGACCCGGCCCGCGGCAAGTCGCTGTTCAGCGGCAGCTTCGGCGGATAGCCCACCCGCATCCACGCCCGCGGCGGTGGCCGCCGAGCGGTCAGCGGACGAGCAGGGCCACGGGCAGCCGGGCGAACAACTTCTCCAGGCGCGCGCGGCCGGAGAAGGTGTGGCCGGTGAGGCGGTCGGTCCAATGCCCTTGGGGCAGATCGAGAACCGTGTCGGCCCAGCCGCCCGCCTCGTCGAGGCGGATGCTGTGGCGGGTGACGGCCACGATCACCTCGGGCGTCTCGCCGGTGCGGCCGCGCGCGTAGGAGATCAGGTGTTGGGCGCGGTCGCCGGAGGCGAACAGGGGGATGTAGGTGCCGCCGACGAAGCAGTCGGGACGCTCGCGGCGCAGCCACAGGGCGTAGGCCGCGATCCACATCTTGACCGCACCGGACGGGTCGAGATCCGGTGTGCCGGTGAGGGATTGCAGCAGCAGGGAGCGATGGGTGAAGTCGACCGGGCGGCGGTTGTCGGGATCGACGAGGGAGTCCTCCCACAGTTCGCAGCCCTGGTAGATGTCGGGGATGCCCGGACCGCAGAGCTGGAGCAGTTTCTGGGCCAGTGAGTCGGTCCAGGCGTGCGTGGCCAGATCGCTGACGAACTCACCCAATTCGGCCCCGACCGGCCCGTCGATGACGGAGTCGATCCAGCGGTGCACCGCCGTCTCGAAGTCGATATCCGGTTCCTCCCAGGAGGATCGGGTGCCCGCCTCGCGAACGGCCTTCTCCGCGAACTGATGCAGCCGCTCCCGCAGGCCGGGCACGGCCGCGGCCGGACGCCCGTCCGCGGGCCAGACGCCGAACATGTTCTGCAACAGGAACAGTGTGGTCGCCCCGTCGGGCCCGGGCGCGATCTCCTCCCAGGTGCTCACCGACCGCGCCCAGATATCGGGCACCTGCGAGAGCATCCCGATGCGGGCGCGCACATCCTCGCCGCGCTTGGTGTCGTGGGTGGACAGCGTGGTCATGGTGGCCGGCCAGCGCGCGGCGCGCTCGGCATTGGCGAGATGGAATTCGATGACGGAGCAGCCGAAGCGGGCCGGATCCGCGCCCATCTCCTGGAGCGACACCAGCCGCGCGGCGCGGTAGAACATGGTGTCCTCCACAGCTTTCGCGGTCATCGCACCGCCCACCTGATGGAAGCGGGTGGCCGCCTCGCCGCCGAGCGACAGCGCGGTCACCAGCACCTGCAGCGGCGCGGTCAGCTCGGCATTGCGCCGGGCGACCTCGGCCACCACCGCGCCGACCATCCCGGCCAGCGGCGCGTAATCGGTGCGGTAGACCGGCATGAACGAGAGCACCTCGATGGCGGCGTTGGTGAGCGCCATGGTGTCGAAGGCGTCGGCGCGGGCATCGCGCTTGATCGCGGCCACCAGACGGCGCACCTCGGGCACCAGCATGGTCTCGGCGACTGCGCGGCGAATCCGATGCTCCTGCTCGGTGAACCACGCGCGATCGCTGCCGTGCCCGGTGAACTGCCGCGACAGTTCGGTCAGCTGCTTCTCGCCGTCGGGGTCGATGAGCACGCCGCCGATATCGGCGAGTGCGTCGTAGCCGGTGGTGCCGTCGATGGGCAGGGTGGCGTCGAGGGGCTCGCGATTGGAGAGCACCTTCTCCACGAGCAGCAGCCGCTGCGGTCCGATGATTCCGCGCAGCCGCCGCAGGTACTCGCCCGGATCGGTCAGTCCGTCCGGATGGTCCACGCGCACACCGTCGATCAGGTCGTGCTCGCACCAGGCGGCCAGTTCGCGATGGGTGGCCTCGAAGACGTCCGGATTCTCCTGCCGGATCGCGGCCAGCCCGCCGACGGTGAAGTAGCGGCGGTACCCGCACAGCCCGGACTTCCAGTTGACCAGGCGGTAGTGCTGCTTGTCGTGGATGCGCAGCGCGTTCTCGCCGTCGGTGCCGGGCGCGATGGGGAAGCGCATATCGTGCAGCGCCAGCATGGGTTCGATGCCGGAGCGGTCCACGGTGAGCGCCGCGGGATCGTTCTCCCCGGCCAGCACCGGCAGCGCGATGCGCCCGCCCGCGCCGTTGCCCGGCGTCCAGTCGATATCGAACCAGGAGGCGTACTGGGATTCCTTGCCGTTCTGCAGGACATCCCACCACCACTGGTTCTGTCGCGGATCGGCCACGCCCACATGGTTGGGCACCAGATCCACGATCAAACCCATGCCGCGGCTGCGCACCTCGTCGGAGAGCGCCTTGAATCCGGTCGGCCCGCCGAGCCCAGCCGACACCGAGATCGGGTCGGTGACGTCGTAGCCGTGGGTGGAGCCGCGCATCGCGGTCATGACGGGCGACAGGTACAGATGCGAAATGCCCAGCTGCTGCAGGTATTCGGCGATACCGCGCGCGTCGGCGAAGGTGAGCGCGTCGGGTCGCAGCTGCAGGCGATAGGTGCTGCGCACGGTCGTCTGCCGGGCAATGGGGCCGGTGTGGTGTTCGGGCGAGCTGGTCATGGCGGTATCGATCATGCCGTACGGCGGAGAGCGAGTAGACAGCGTGCGGGCACTTGCACCGTCGAGGCGGCGGGGCGGGTGGTCTCGGTGGCCGGGCGACCGGTCGGTGTGGAGCAGTCCAGGGCGACCGACCAGGAGTTGCCGTGCGCGGCATCGGGCAGCGTGAAGTCGATCGCTTCGTCATGTGCGTTGAAACACAGCAGGAACGAGTCGTCGGTGATGCGCTCGCCGCGCGGGCCCGCCTCGCGAATGCCCTCGCCATTGAGGAACACCGCCAGCGAGCGGGCGAAGCTGGTTTTCCAGTCGGCGTCGGTCATCTCGGCGCCGCCGGGGGTGAACCAGGCGATATCGCCGGGGTGACCGTGATCCGGCGCCGGATCGAAGAAGCGGCGGCGGCGGAAGATCGGGTGCGAGGCGCGCAGTGCCACCGTCCGCGAGGTGAATTCGAGCAGATCGGCATTGGTGTGCATGAGCGTCCAGTCCATCCACGACAGCGGTGAATCCTGACAGTAGGCATTGTTGTTGCCGTGCTGGGTGCGGCCGAATTCGTCGCCGTGCAGCAGCATGGGCGTGCCCTGGGAGAGCAGCAGGGTGGCGAGCAGATTGCGGGTCTGGCGGGCGCGCAGGGCGCGGATCTCCGGATCGTCGGTCGGTCCCTCGACGCCGCAGTTCCAGGAGCGGTTGTAGTTCTCGCCGTCGCGATTGTCCTCGCCGTTGGCGTCGTTGTGTTTGTCGTTGTAGGACACCAGGTCCGCGAGGGTGAAGCCGTCGTGCGCGGTCACGAAATTGATGCTCGCGCTGGGGCGGCGCCCGGTCGCCTCGTACAGATCCGAGGAGCCGGTGAGCCGGGAGGCGAACTCGCTCAAGGTCGCCGGTTGCCCGCGCCAGTAATCCCGCACGGTGTCACGGTATTTGCCGTTCCATTCGGTCCACGCGACCGGGAAATTGCCGACCTGATAACCGCCCTCGCCGACATCCCACGGTTCGGCGATGAGCTTCACCTGACTCACCACCGGATCCTGCTGCACCATGTCGAAGAAGGTGGAAAGCCGGTCCACATCGTGCAATTCGCGGGCCAGGGTGGCGGCCAGGTCGAAACGGAAACCGTCCACGTGCATGTCCAGGACCCAGTAGCGCAGCGAATCCATGATCAGTTGCAGGGCGTGCGGGTGGGCCATGTTGAAGCTGTTGCCGGTGCCGGTGTAATCCATGTAATGCTGCGGATCATCGTCCACCAGACGGTAATACGCGGCATTGTCGATACCGCGGAAGCTCAGGGTCGGGCCGAATTCATTGCCCTCGGCGGTGTGGTTGTAGACCACGTCCAGAATGACCTCGATGTCCGCGGCGTGGAAGGCGCGCACCATGGCCTTGAATTCGGTGACCTCGGCGGCGGGGGAGGAGCCCGCGGCATAGCCGCGATGCGGGGCGAAATAGCCGAAGCTGTTGTAGCCCCAATAGTTTCGCAGGCCGCGATCGAGCAGGATGCGGTCGTCGAGGAATTGGTGCACGGGCATGAGCTCGATCGCGGTCACGCCGAGTTTCCGCAGATGCTCGATGATCGCGGGATGCGCCATGCCGGAGAAGGTTCCGCGCAATTCCGGCGGCACCTCCGGATGGGTGAAGGTCATGCCCTTCACGTGTGCCTCGTAGATGACCGTCTCGTGATACGGCCGCCGCGGTGCGCGGTCGTCGGCCCAGTCGAAATACGGGTTGATGACGACCCCGGTCATGGTGTGCCCGAGCGAATTCTGGCCGTAGTTGTAGGGCGCGGAGTCGGTGCCGAAATCGCCCTCGAAGGCCTTGCCGTACGGGTCGAGCAGCAGCTTGCTGGGATCGCAGCGCAATCCCTTGGCCGGATCGAAACGCCCGTGCACCCGGAATCCGTAGCGCTGGCCCGGCGTGATGCCCGGCAGGTAGGCGTGCCACACGTACCCGTCGACCTCGTCGAGGGCGACCCGTGTCTCGCGGTGCTCGGCGTCGATCAGGCACAGCTCCACCCGCCGGGCCACCTCGGAGAACACCGAGAAGTTCGTCCCGGCGCCGTCGTAGGTCGCGCCCAACGGGTAGGCGGTCCCCGGCCAGACACCGAGCGCGGTGGTGGCGGGGGTCGCGGGAGCCATGCTGGAGACGATATAACCCGGCCCCGTCGCGGCCCTATCGACCCGGTTCGCCGTCCGGACCGAGGGGCCGCCGCCAGGTCTGGCCGATCAGATCCACGCCGAAGCTGTGGTGCGGATTCGATTCGGCGAGGGTGAAACCGGCGCGCTCGTAGATGTGGCGGGCGGCGGTGAGCACGCTGTTGGTCCACAGCACCATCTCGCTGTACCCCGCCTCGGTGGCGAAGCGCAGGCATTCGTCCACCAGCGCGCTGCCCACGCCCAGCCCGCGCGCCGACGGTTCGACGAGCAGCAGGCGCAGCCGCGCGGTGTCGTCGTCCTCGCGCATGCAGTACACACAGCCGACCGGCTCGCCGTCGTATTCGGCGATCCAGGCCCGCTCGCGTTGCGGGTCATGGGAATTCATCCAGTCGGCGACGATCTTGGCGGCCAGCGCCTCGTACTCGCCGTTCCAGCCGAACTCCTCGGCGTAGAGCTCGGCATTGCGCTGGATCACCCAGCCGTGCTCGCCCGGGCGGGGCGCGCGCAGCAGGACACCGGCCGGGTCGGCCTCGGAATCGGTGTCGAGGATTCGCTCGATGGTCCGCATGGCGCCGACCAGCCGGGTGCGCACGCCGGGGGAGTGCGGGACCAGCAGTCCGCTGATCTGCTCCTGGGTGCGCTGATTCAGGACCTCGAACGCCGCGCGCCCGGCCTCGGTCAGCTCGACCACCTGGCGTCGCCCGTCGGTGTCGGATCTGCGGCGGGCCACCATCCCGCGCTCCTCGAACCGGGCCAGGATCCGACTCAGATAGCCCGCGTCCAGATCCAGTTCCAGCCGCAGATCCACCACCTCTGCGGCCCCGAAGTTGGCCAGCTCGAACAGGATTCGGCCCTCGGTGAGCGAGTACTCGGTGCCGAGCATTTCGCCTTGGAGGACGCCGATGATGCGGGTGTAGCGCCGGTTGAAGGCGCGCACGGCGTCGATGTGCCGGGCCTCGACGAGGTCGTCGGCAGCGCTGATTGTCATCTCGGCTCCAATCCTTTGACCGAGTCAAAGAATACGCGGGTGGCCGGGAGTGCGCGGGGCTTTCGAGCGGAACGCTGCGACTACGCGGTGTCGCGCAGGGGGCTGGAGTCCGAGCCGCCTTCTCCGGTAGCGGGATTCGCGTCGACGAGGAGCGTCAGCGGGGTCAGCGGGCTCGAGATCAGCGGGGTGGGGACGCGCTCGCCCAAGCTCTCCCACCGGGCGCGCAGCCGAATCGCGAGCGCGTCGTAGAGGCGCAGATACGGTGCGGCGCTCAGCCCGGCCGCGATCATGACCGCCGCGCCCGCGAGGCCGTCCACCAGGTAGTGATTGCCGGTTCCCATCACGACCAGCAGGATCAGGATCGGGTACAGCAGGCCCGCGATGCGGACCGCGCGGTGGCGCGCGTAGCGGAACAGCATGAGACCGCACCACAGCGCCCAGCCCACGTGCAGGCTGGGCATGGCGGCGAAATCATTGGTCATGGCCTCGAGGCCGCGTGGTGTGCTGGCGTCCCCGGCCCACCAGCCCGCGCTCGAGTACTGGGCCATCACGTCGGTGAAGCCGGCCGACGAATCCAGCAGGCGCGGCGGCGCGGTCGGGAAGGTCAGGAATCCGATGAGTCCGGCGGCCGTCGCGAGACCGAGTTGGGTGCGGGCGAGCCGGTAGTGCGGCTTGTGCTCGCGCCACATCCAGATCAGGACCAGCGGGGTGACCAGGTAGTGCAGGGTGGCGTAGATGTAGTCCGCGGGCAGCCCCAGCGAAATGTGCTGGGAGAAGAGGTCATTGAGCCACGGCTCCGGATTCAGCCGCGCCCAGCCCTCCCAGCGCAGCAGCGCGTTCCCGTGGGCGATCGCCGGATCGGGTGCGCCGTTCGCGAGCAATCGGCTGCCGTCATAGGCGAAGTAGACCACCACGACGAGCAGGATTTCCCGCAGCCATCGGTGGTCTCGCGAGACCTCCACTGCGGACGGAACGGCGGCTGCCTCGGGTAGGACGCCGGCTGCTTCGGACATGACCACGGTGTCGACCTCCACGCGCACTGTCGTACGACGTACGGTACGACGTACGCAATACTACAATGGTCTCGGAACCCGCCCTTATTCCGTCGTCGAGGACCCGAGATGAAACACCAACCGGACGCGCGGCCCGCAGCGCGCGCCCGCGTCGCCCGCAATACCGTCAGCGAGGATCTGGTCGTGGACGCGGCCCTGCGGCTACTCGACGCTCAGGACTTCGAGCAGATCTCGATGCGCGCGCTGGCCGCGGAACTCGGCGTCGGCACGATGACCGTCTACACGTACTTCCGCAGCAAGGACGAGCTGCTGCAGGCCGTCCGCAACCGCGTCCTCGGGGGCTTCCACCCGCCGACCGCCACGGGTGAGTGGTACGAGCGAGTCGCCGCCTGCTGCCTGTCCCTCTACGAATGGCTCATCGAACGCCCCGCGGTCCTGCGCGTCCTGTTCGCCTGCCCGCCCACCGAAGGCGACTTCGCCGCCACCGCGACCACCGCCCTCGAACTCATCCTCTTCGAACTGCGCCGGGCCGGCCTCGACCGCCTCGACTCGGCCCGAGGCTATGCCACCTTGCTGCAGTACACCTTCGGCGCGGCGCTGCGCCAGCTCTACGCCGGTGACGCCACCGAAAAGGCGGGCCATGTGCGCGCCCGCCTGGACGCGCTGTCGCCGGAATTACATCCAACGATCGTGGATCTGGCATCCGAGCTGGCTCGAACCCACGAAAACAGCACCGAGCAATACGTTTTCGGCCTCGACCTCATCGTGACCGGCCTGCGCGTGAAGGCCGGGGCCTCGCGGGAAAACGAGTAGTCGGCTACGCGATTCCCTCGAGGGCTAGCGTCCGGCGAGCTCGGCGACGACCGGAGCGAACCGCTCGGCCCAATCGGCCCCGATGACGAAGTAGGAGAAGCCGATCTCCTCGCGCCGCCGCTGGATCTCGTCGATGGCCGCGGCCGGATCCTCCGGCAGCACGGTCACCGCATCCGCCGCGCGCCACTCCGCCGGATCGGTGCCGGGGCCCGCCATGTGCGGCGCGACCGTATCGCCGATGACCGGAACCGCAAGCGCGAGTTCGACATCGCGGCCGGTGAGGTCGGTCTGGGCGCGGAAGTCGCGCGCCAACTTCTCGACTTCCCCGCGCGACTGCGGACCCAACACGAAGGTGACGGTGTCCGCGACCTCGGCCGCCAAAGCCCGCGCCTTCGGCCCGTAGACAGCCATCGCCACCGGCGTATGCAGCTCGGTCCCGTCGTATTCCCGTAGCCGCCTTACGGTCTCGCGAATATCGTCCAGCCGCTTCCCCGGCGACGGCACCTCGGGCATCCCATACCCCCGCACCTCATCCTCGATCCCCGGCCGCCCCGTCCCGATCCCCATCTCGAACCGCCCCTCGGTCAGCCGCGTCAGCGAATGCGCCTCCCAAGCCGTCTGCCACGCCGCCCGAAACGGAGTCGCATAAACCCAACTCCCCACCCGCAGATCGGTAATGGCCGCAACGGTGGCCAACATCGCCGCGGGAGCCGGCTGCGTCATCGGAAAGTCCGGCACCAACAACGTCGAATACCCGCAATCCCCAATCCGCCGAACCCGATCCCGCCAAGCCGCCACATCCCCCATGAGCGGTGCAACCACCCCGAACCGAAACGCCTTACTCATACCTGAACTCCTGTCATCCGGTCATCCAGAGGTACCGACGACGCCCCGCCCCAAAACTAATCGGACCGGGAAGCAATCCCCATCCCAATGGGTTGACCCCACCCATGACGATCACCGCCATCTCCACCCTCCAAGCCCGCCCCGGCAAGGAACCCCAGGTCCGCGCC
>NZ_BAAFGR010000097.1:0-30524 GCF_041154655.1 Nocardia sp. JMUB6875 | reverse complement strand
CCTCCAACGCAGCCCCGACCTCCGGCGGTCCGAAGCCCGCCGCCGAGGACGAGACCAAGGTGCTGCGCGGCCCCGCCGCGGCGATCGTCAAGAACATGTCGTCGTCGCTGACCATCCCCACCGCCACCTCGGTGCGTGCCATCCCGGCCAAGCTGATGATCGACAACCGTCTGGTCATCAACAACCACCTCGCCCGTACCCGCGGCGGCAAGATCTCCTTCACCCACCTGCTGGGTTACGCGATCGTGCAGGCCATCAAGGTCTTCCCGAACATGAACCGGCACTTCGCCGAGGTCGACGGGAAGCCGAACGCGGTCACCCCCGCGCACACCAACCTCGGCCTGGCCATCGACCTCAAGGGCAAGGACGGCAGCCGCTCGCTCGCGGTCGCGGCCATCAAGAACACCGAGACCATGACGTTCGCGCAGTTCCACAGCGCGTACGAGGATGTCGTGCGTCGCGCCCGCGACGGCAAGCTGACCAATGACGACTTCTTCGGCGTCACCATCTCGCTGACCAACCCGGGCACCATCGGCACCAACCACTCGGTGCCGCGCCTGATGCAGGGCCAGGGCGCGATCATCGGCGCGGGCGCCATGGAGTACCCGGCCGAGTTCCAGGGCATGAGCGACGCGCAGCTGGCCGAGCTGGGCATCGGCAAGCTGATGACCCTCACCTCGACCTACGACCACCGCATCATCCAGGGCGCCGAGTCCGGCGACTTCCTGCGCACCGTGCACAACCTGCTGATCTCCGACGAGTTCTACGACGAGATCTTCCACGGCATGGGTGTCCCCTACGAGCCGGTGCGCTGGCGCAAGGACATTCAGGAACGCGGCATCGACAAGTCGACCCGCGTGCAGGAGATGATCAACGCCTACCGCAGCCGCGGCCACCTGATGGCCGACACCGATCCGCTGCGGCTGGTGAAGGACAAGTTCCGCTCGCACCCGGACCTCGATGTCACCCAGCACGGCCTGACCCTGTGGGACCTGGACCGCGAATTCAATGTCGCGGGCTTCCACGGCCAGGAGCGCATGAAGCTGCGCGATGTGCTGTCCATCCTGCGCGACGCCTACGCCCGCCACGTGGGTGTGGAGTACACCCACATCCTGGATCCCGAGCAGCTCAAGTGGATTCAGGAGCGCGTGGAGCAGAAGCACGCGAAACCGTCGGTGGCAGAGCAGAAGTACATCATGTCCCGGCTCAACGCGGCCGAGGCGTTCGAGACCTTCCTGCAGACCAAATACGTTGGCCAGAAGCGCTTCTCGCTCGAGGGCGCGGAGTCGGTCATCCCGATGATGGACGCCGTCATCGACCAGTGCGCCGAGTACAACCTCGACGAGGTCGTGATCGGCATGCCGCACCGCGGCCGCCTGAACGTGCTGGCCAACATCGTGGGCAAGCCCTACTCGAAGATCTTCACCGAGTTCGAGGGCAATATGAACCCGGCCGCCACCCACGGCTCCGGCGACGTGAAGTACCACCTCGGCGCGCGCGGCACCTACCTGCAGATGTTCGGCGACAACGAGATCGAGGTCTCGCTGACCGCCAACCCCTCGCACCTGGAGGCCGTCGACCCGGTGCTCGAGGGTCTGGTCCGCGCCAAGCAGGATCTGCTCACCAAGGAAGACATCGTCACCAAGGGCGAGGAGGCGCGCACCTTCTCGGTCGTGCCGCTCATGCTGCACGGTGACGCGGCCTTCGCCGGCCAGGGCGTCGTGGCCGAGACCCTGAACCTGTCGGGCCTGCGCGGCTACCGCACCGGCGGCACCGTGCACATCGTGGTGAACAACCAGATCGGCTTCACCACCGCGCCGGAGTACTCGCGCTCCACCGAATACTCCACCGACATCGCGAAGTTCATCGGCGCGCCGATCTTCCACGTGAACGGCGACGATCCGGAAGCCTGTGTGTGGGTGGCCAAGCTGGCCGTCGACTACCGGCAGAAGTTCCAGCGCGACGTCGTGATCGACATGATCTGCTACCGCCGCCGCGGCCACAACGAGGGCGACGACCCGTCGATGACCCAGCCGGGCATGTACGACGTGATCGACACCAAGCGTTCGGTCCGCAAGGCGTACACCGAATCGCTGATCGGCCGTGGCGACATCTCCATGAAGGAAGCCGAAGACGCCCTGCGCGACTACCAGGGTCAGCTGGAGCGGATCTTCAACGAGGTGCGCGAGCTGGAGAAGTTCCCGCCGGAGGCGTCGGAGTCGATCGAGGAAGAGCAGCAGCTGCCGCCGAACCTCATTACCGCCGTGGACAAGACGGTGCTGCAGCGCATCGGCGACGCGTTCCTGAACGTGCCCGAGGGCTTCACCGTGCACCCGCGCGTCAAGCCGGTGCTGGAGAAGCGCCGCGAGATGGCCTACGAGGGCAAGGTCGACTGGGCCATGGCCGAGCTGCTGGCCTTCGGCACGCTCATCGACGAGGGCAAGGCCGTCCGCCTGACCGGTCAGGACTCGCGCCGCGGCACCTTCTCGCAGCGGCACTCGGTGATCATCGACCGCAAGACCGGTGACGAGTACACCCCGCTGCACAACATCGGGTCCAAGAACCCGGGCTGGTTCGCGGTGCACGACTCGGCGCTGAGCGAATACGCCGCTGTCGGTTTCGAATACGGCTACTCGCTGGGCAACCCGGATGCACTTGTCCTGTGGGAGGCGCAGTTCGGTGACTTCGTCAACGGCGCGCAGTCCATCATCGACGAGTTCATCTCCTCCGGTGAAGCCAAGTGGGGTCAGCTCTCCGAGGTCGTGCTGCTGCTGCCGCACGGTCACGAGGGCCAGGGCCCGGACCACACCTCGGGTCGCATCGAGCGCTTCCTGCAGCTGTGCGCCGAGGGTTCGATGACGGTGGCGGTTCCGTCCACCCCGTCGAACTACTTCCACCTGCTGCGCCGCCACGCCCTGGACGGCATCCGCCGCCCGCTGGTGGTCTTCACCCCGAAGTCCATGCTGCGCAACAAGGCTGTCGTGTCCGAGGTCGAGGACTTCACCGACAACAAGTTCCGCACCGTGCTCGAGGAGCCCACCTACGAGTCGGGCAACGGCGACCGCTCCAAGGTCAAGCGCGTGCTGCTCACCTCCGGCAAGATCTACTACGAGCTGGTGGCCGAGAAGAACAAGAACAACCGCGACGACGTGGCCATCGTGCGCGTCGAGCAGCTGTACCCGATTCCGAAGTTCCGCCTCAACGAGGCCCTGGAGCAGTACCCCAACGCCACCGATCTGGCGTGGGTCCAGGAGGAACCGGCCAACCAGGGCGCCTGGCCCTTCTTCGGCCTGAACCTCCCGGAGATCCTCCCGGCCCGCTTCGGCAAGCTGCGCCGCATCTCGCGTCGCGCCATGTCGGCCCCGTCCTCGGGTTCGTCCAAGGTGCACGCGGTGGAGCAGGCCGAGATCGTCAACGAGGCCTTCGCCCCGACCGCCTAGTCGGGACATCGGCGAAACGAAGCCGCCCGCCGGATCTTTCGATCCGGCGGGCGGCTTCGTCGTTTCTCGAGGTAGCGCTGCGTGTTACTGCGCGTCGCCCTCGCCCTCGGCGGAATCGTTGGTGCCCTTGATATCCCAGGCCGCCATCATCGCGGCGATGCCCTCGGCGGCGGCGGTGTCCTGAGTGTTCGATTCCTGATCGGACATTGTGCGTACCTCTTTCTGCTACTTCCCTAGCGAAAATTGATGTTACCGAAGGGATTTCGATCGGGCTTGCCGAGGCGGCCGCCACACCCTTGCCAAGGGCATGCTCCACACCGTATATTCCACCTGGAATATTTGGTACGGAGGATGTCGGGGACGCGGAGTAGCGTCGCCGGGGACGGAGGTCGCAGTGACCAGGAAGCAGACGACACCGGCGCTGACCCAGTTGGGAATGCTGGTTCTCGCGCTGCTGGAGGAGCGTCCGATGCATCCGTACGAGATGTACCAATTGATGCTGAGTCGGCACGAGGACGAGTTCGTCAAGATCAAGCCCGGCTCGCTCTACCACACGGTGGCCCGGCTGGCCGATCAGGAACTGGTCGCCGCCGAGGGCACGGATCGTGCCGGTAACCGGCCCGAACGCACCACCTACCGGATCCGCACGGCCGGGCGCGAGGCGCTGCGGACCCGGGTGACCGACCTGCTGCGCGAACCCGTCAAGGAACACCCGGCCTTCGTGTCCGCTTTGGCCGAAGCGCACAATTTACCCGTGGACGAGGTCATCGCCGCCCTCCGCGAACGCGTCGCCTGGATCGAATCCCGGCTCGCAGATCTGCTGTCCCTGCGCGAACTGGCCGCCGCCCGCGGCGTGCCCCGGCGGTACTGGGTCCGCGTCGACTACATCCGCGCGCAGGGCAGCGCCGAGGCCGAATGGCTGCGCGGCTTCATCGCCGAGCTCGAGAGCGGCGAACTCGAATGGGAAAACTTCGACGACGAGACCGGCGAACGCGTCGATCTCACCAACCCCTGAGCCTCACCAACCCCCTGAGATAGGAACCCGAATCCCATGTCCACTCAACGCAATCCGTGGCTGGCGCTATACGCGCTGGTGGTGGGGTTCTTCATGATCCTGCTGGACATGACCATCGTCGCGGTGGCCAATCCGGCGATCATGAAGGACCTGAACGCCGATGTCTCCAACGTCATCTGGGTGACCTCGGCCTATCTGCTGACCTACGCGGTGCCGCTGCTGGTCACCGGCCGGCTCGGAGATCGATTCGGCCCCAAGAACATCTACCTCGTCGGCCTCGCCGTGTTCACCCTGGCCTCGCTGTGGTGCGCGGAGTCGACCACCATCGAGATGCTGATCGCGGCCCGCGCCGTGCAGGGCCTGGGCGCGGCGCTCATGACGCCGCAGACCATGGCCGTCATCACCCGCACCTTCCCGCCGGACAAGCGCGGCGCCGCCATGGGCCTGTGGGGCGGCGTGGCCGGACTCGCGACGCTGGTCGGCCCGATCCTGGGCGGCGTGCTGGTGGACTGGCAGGGCTGGCAGTGGATCTTCTACGTGAACGTGCCCATCGGCATCATCGCCTTCGCGCTGGCCTGGTGGCTGGTGCCGTCGCTGCCGACGCACGAGCACAAGTTCGATCTGGTCGGCGTCGCGCTCTCCGGAATCGGCATGTTCCTGCTGGTGTTCGGCATCCAGGAGGGCAATACCCACGATTGGGACGCCTGGATCTGGGCCATGATCATCGCCGGTGTGGTGGTGCTGGGTCTGTTCATCTGGAACCAGGCCACCAATACCGGTGAGCCGCTGGTGCCGCTGAGCCTGTTCAAGGACCGCAACTTCGGGCTGTCGAACGTGGCCATCGCGGCCATGGGCGCGGCGGTGACGAGCGTGTTCGTGCCCTCGTACTTCTATCTGCAGCAGGTGCACGGCATGTCGCCGACGCGGTCGGCGCTGGTGTTCGCGCCGATGGCGATTCTGACCGGTGTGTTCGCGCCGATCATCGGCAAGATCTCGGACAAGGTCGCGCCGCGGGTCATTCCGACCTTCGGGTTCGCGCTCTTCGCGGCGACGCTGTTCGGGTTCGCCGCGCTGATGAAGCCGGACGGGTCGATCCTGCTCTTCATGATCGTGGGCGGGCTGGCCGGTATCGCGAACGCCTGCATCTGGGCGCCGCTTGCCTCCACGGCCACCCACAACCTGCCGGTGCAGCAGGCCGGTGCGGGTGCGGGCGTCTACAACACCACCCGGCAGGTCGGTTCGGTGCTCGGTTCGGCCGCGATCTCCGCGCTGCTGACCGCGCGCATCTCCGCGCAGGGCCTGCAGAGCGGACCGATCGGCGAGGGCACCGGCGGCAAGAGCCTGCAGGATCTGCCCGCGGCGGTGCGTGATCCGCTGCTGGAGAAGCTGAGCACGGCGCTGAGCCAGTCCATGTATCTGCCCGCGGTGATCCTGGTGATCGGTGTCGTCGCTTCGGCGCTGTTCGTCGGGCATGCCAAGTCGGGCCGTGGTCAGGCCGACGATCTGGCGAAGGCCAATATCGGGGCCCACTGAGATTATCGGGGCTCACCGGTTCCATCATCGAAAAGCGCTGCCCGCCTGGGGTTCCCGGCGGGTAGCGCGTTTTCGTGTGGTCAGAGGATCAGGCCGATCAGGCGGGTCCAGTCGATGCGAATCTCGATCGGCATGTCCATGACGGTCTCGCCGACGAACGGGTCCAGGCGGCGGTGCGGGCGGTAGTGACCCAGGACCAGCACATGGGTCTGGATCGCGTGCACCCGGTCGCGATCCATGTAGACCAGCCAGTACCAAGGGATTCCGGCCAGCGCGTACTCGGCCTGCTTGTCGGCGGTGTCGACGCGTTCGGTGGCCGGGGAGACCACCTCGATGGCGATCTTCACGCGCGGCGCCTGCAGCGGCCCGACATCGGCTGGGGCGCAGGAGAACAGCACCACGTCCGGGCGGCGGACGGTGAGCCGCGGGTGCTCCCACAGCAGGACGTCCTGGTCGGCGCCGACGTAGAGCCAGCCGTCGTTGTAGCGGCTCATATGGGTTTCGGCGGCGGCCTCGAGCATGGAGGTGAGCCGGCGCGCGGCATTGCGGTGCGGTAGGGGCGGCGATTCGGCGCGCACCACATCGCCGTTCACGACTTCGACCAGCCGGCAGAAGTCGCGGGGCAGCTTCTTCCAGACGTCGAGCGTGATCGGTTCGGGCTGCAGGTTTTCCGCCCTCGCCCATTCGAGTACTCCGGACATGCGCGCTCCCTCGGCTCCTGGATCGGGCGGGCTGGGCGACGACTGCCGCGCCGATACTAAACCGGGAGCGCTGACAAACGAGCCGTTCGGAACTTTCCCCTGCGCAGCATCGGCGCGCCGCGCGGGACGGGCCGATCGGGGGGCCGTTCGGACCTCAGTCGATTCGCACTGTCAGAGACGGATATCCGGTCGCGCCGTCGGGGACGACGTCCTGGCGTTGGTCGGTCTGGGTCTCGCCGGTGCCGTCGGTGGCGCGCGCCCAGATGGTGTGGATGCCGCTGCCGGTGGCGTCCCAGTCGAAGGCCCACTGCACCCAGGTGTCGATGGACGGGGCCGCGGCGAGCCGCGCGGGCTGCCAATCCCCCTGGTCGATGCGGACTTCCACGCCCTTGATACCGCGGTGTTGCGCCCAGGCCACCCCGGCGACGGTGAGTCTGCCGGGTTGGAAGGTGCCGTGCGCGCGGGGTGTGTCGATGCGGCATTCGGTCTTGATCGGGCCCCTGGCCGACCAGCCGCGCTTGGTCCAGAACGCCTCGGCGCGATCGAATCTGGTGATCTCCAGTTCGGTCACCCACTTGGTGGCGGAGACGTATCCGTACAGGCCGGGCACCACCAAGCGCGCGGGATAGCCGTGGGCGGTGGGCAGCGGTTCTCCGTTCATGCCGACGGCCAGCATGGCGTCGCGACCGTCCATGAGCACGGCCAGCGGGCTGCCGGCGGTGAAGCCGTCGATGCTGCGGGAGAGCACCATGTCCGCGTCGGGATGCGGTCCGGCGGCGGCGATGATCTCATCGAGCCGGTAGCCGAGCCAGCGGGCATTGCTGATCAGGTCCCCGCCGACCGGGTTGGAGACGCACGCCAGCGTGACCAGCCGCTCGATGGGGGTCCTGGCCGCGAGATCGGCGTAGCTCAAACGGATTTCGCGGTCGACCATGCCGTGGATGCGCAGCGACCAGTCGTCCTTGCTGACCTGCGGGACGGTGAGGGCGGTGTCGATGCGGTAGAAGTCCGCGTTCTTGGTGAGATACGGCGTGAGGCCCGGAATGTTCAGCTCCGCACCGGGTTCGACCGACAGCTCCGGCCCGGTCGGCGACGGTAGCTGCACATCGGCGCGCTCGGCCGACACATCGCGTGAGCGCAATCCGATGAGCCGCCCGGCCACCCCGCCGACCAGTGCGGCGGCTCCGGCGACGGCGAGCCCGCGTAGCACCTGCCGCCGCTCGGTCGGAATGTCCTCCGCGGCAACTTCATCGAGTGCGGTGATGCGTCGAATCATGCTGCGCAACACCATAATTCCGGCCCACACGCCGAGGATCGAGGGGAGCGTCCAGGTCCAGGCCGCGTTCGGCCGCCCCAGCGCGGCCAGGGTGGCGAGCAGTCCGAACACCGCGAACAGCGCCGATCCCAGCGGCCGCTTCTCCCGCTCGATCACGCCCGCGATCCCCGCGAGCACGACGGCTACCACGCCCATCGAAACGAACAGCAGCAGTTTGTCGTTCGTCCCAACGAGCCCGATCACCCACTCGCGGAACCCGTCCGGCGTGTGATCGACGATCCACCCGCCGACCGCCTGCAAGGGCGTGCTGTCCGGGCTGACCAGCACCGACACCAGCTCGGCCACGCCGAGCGCGACGCCACCGGCGACAATTCCCCCGGCAATCCGCATTCCACGATCGGCCACGAAACCGACCCTACTGCGCGGGTCGGCCCGCGAACCGGCGTGAACGATTACGGAACAGTGACGTGGCCGCGGGCCATCACATCTGGGCGTTGCCGGTGTAGTTGACCATCCACGGCACCGAGAACTTGTCGGTGAGCATGCCGAACGCCTCGGCCCACTGGACCGGGCCGAACGGCATCTCCACCTTGCCCTCGACGGCGAGCGCGTTGAAGAGGCGCTCGGCCTCCTCGGCGGAGTCGGTCTCGAGCTGCACGGTGAAGGCGGGCTTGGAGTTGTCGATCTCGGTGCCGGGCGGGCAGTCGGAGAGCATGAGGATATTGGTCTCGCTCAGCGGCAACTGGGCGTTGGCGACCCGGTTCAGCACGTCCTCGGGCATATCGGCGGGGGTATCGCCCATATCGCGGAAGCGGGTGATGATCGGCTCGATCCCGAAGACGGACTGGTAGAAGTCGACGGCCTCTCCGGCGTTGCCGTTGAACAGCAGGTACGGGTTCACTGCGGGCATGGTTACTCCTTCATCGGTAGTCGGTGGGTGCGGCGGCACCCGGAAGCTTGGACGCGGGAGCCGCACGAAAATCATCGGCCGTCGCACGAAAAATTCGGCCGATATGCCAGAAATACCGTGATTCAGTCGGTTGACTTGTGCCGCTGGTAGTAGCGCGCCACGCGAACCCGATTGCCGCACCGCTCGGGTGAGCACCACTGGCGACGGGGATGGGCCGGCAGGAACAGCATCACGCAGTCCTGAGCGCCGCACTGCCGGATCCGGCCGACGGCCGGATCGGTGAGCAGCGTGGTGGCGGCATCGGCCAGGTGAGCAGCCAGCCGCGCACCCGGATCCCCCAACCGGGCAACGGTTTCGGCGAGCTCGCCACCGATCCAATCCAGGCGGCGAATAGCGGGCGCGGCCGCCTGCGCATCGGCAAGCACGCGCAGCGCAGCATTCGGCGGTCGACGGCCATTGCGCACAGCATCCAGCGCCGCGGCGGTGTGCTCACGCACGGCCCGAACGGCCGCCACATCGGCCTCACTGAGCTGCCGCGGCGGCGGTTCGGGCAACCGATCAGACTCCAACCGCAACCAATCCGCCAGCTGCGCAGGACTTTCCAGCAGATCGACACCAACGGGCCGAGTATTGATCAAATCCAGCGCGAGAGGTTCACCGATCAAAAGTTCGGGATCAGCCACGCTCCTAATGCTACACCGACGCATTGACGCGTTAGACAGCTTCAGGGACGGTGCGCGTTTTGGACTGTTCGTTTCAAAACGTGTTACGGTGGGTGGTATGGCACGGCCTAAGCAGTTTGATGAGGAGCGCGCGGTGGATGCTGCGATGCGGGCGTTTTGGACTGCCGGGTATGAGGGGACCTCTACACAGGATCTTTGCGAAGCGACCGGGTTGGGGCGGAGCAGTATCTACAACACCTTCAGTAGCAAGAAGGACTTGTTCGAGCGGGCTCTGCGGCGGTACATGGCGGACAAGAACGCGGGCACTTTCGCGATATTGGACGGTCCAGGCTCGGCGAAGGAGAAGCTCCGCGCGCTGTTGTGGCAGGTGATCGAGGCGCCCGAGGAGGATCCACTGGGGTGTCTGGTGGTCAATGCGACCGTTGAGATGGGGCCTCGGGACGAGGAGGTTGCGCGGCTGCTGCGGGTTGATCAGGAGCGGCGGTTGAGTGCGCTTACCGCGGCGATTTCGGCCGGGCAGCGTGATGGGGACATCGATAAGCGCAGGGACGCAACCGAACTCGCACACTTCGTGATCGCCACCATCGGCGGGATGCGGGTCGCCGCGCGGGGCGGGGCGGGGCAGGAGACGCTGGAAGCCATCGCGAACACGGCCCTGAGTTGCCTGTGACGTTCTGATCTAACACTGCTGTGCCACTTCATTTTTCATCTGCGCATGTTTTGAACTGAACGATCCAAAACCTGAAGGAGGGGCTGCCATGCCAATGGCTGTCTATATCCTGGGCCTGGCTATCTTTGCTCAGGGCACCTCGGAACTCATGCTGGCGGGACTGCTAACTGATATCGCGGGTGACCTTGGGGTCTCGATTCCACAAGCGGGACTGCTGATTTCGGCTTTCGCCATCGGGATGCTGCTCGGTGCGCCGATTCTGGCCGTTGTCACACAGCGGTGGTCGCGGCGGACGGCGCTGCTGGCATTTCTTGCGGTATTCGCGGCGACGCATGTGATTGCGGCTCTGACCTCGGATTACTGGGTGTTGTTCGCGACCCGGGTGGTGGGGGCGTTCGTCTACGCAGGGTTCTGGTCGGTGGGTGCGGCCACCGCTATCGGGTTGGTGCCGGAGACGGCACGCGGGCGGGCCATGAGCATTGTGGCGGGCGGATTGACGGTCGCCACCATCATCGGGCTGCCCGCCGGTACGTTCATCGGTCAGCATCTGGGGTGGCGGGGCGCGTTCTGGACCGTGGCGTTGATGTCGATCGCGGTGATGGTCGGGGTGATCGCCAAGGTGCCTGATGCTCGTGCGACCAGTGCACCCCGGATTCGGGAAGAGTTGCGCGCCTTGGGGACCGGGCCGGTTTGGCTGCTGTTCGGGACCACCATGTTGGCGACTGCCGCGTTGCTGGTTACCTTCGGTTACCTCGGCGCGCTGCTCACCGACACCACCGGGCTGGGCGAGGCGTGGGTGCCGGTTGTGCTGGGGGTCTATGGTGCGGGCAGCCTGTTGGGTATCGCTGTTGGTGGCCGGACCGCTGATGCTCACCCGATTCGCACTCTGCTGGCGGGGATTTCGGGTGTGATCGTCACGTCGGTGCTGCTGGCGCTCACCGCGACGCACATCGCTCCGGTCGCAATCCTGGTATTTCTGTTGGGCGCCTTCGGATTCGGCACCAACCCGGTGCTGAACAGCCGAGTGTTCGCCCTCGCCCCCGCTGCCTCCACCCTCGGCGCGGCGGGCAATGTCGCCTCGTTCAATGTCGGCATCACCGCGGGCCCTTGGCTGGGCGGCCTGGCCATCGGGGCGGGCATGGGCTACCAGTCGGTCGCGTGGATCGGCGCGCTACTCGGCACGGCCGCACTGGGTTTGGTCGTGTGGTCGCAGGCACTACGACCGAAGACAGTCACGCCGACCCGAGCCTCGCACGAGCTCGCCGAGATCGGCGGCTGACCGGAGACCTTCGAGCATGAAAAAGGGCGCTGCCGGTGGAAAGTCCACCGGCAGCGCCCTTTTCGACTCCGACTAGGAGTAGATCGCGTCCACGTCGGCCGCGTACTTCTTCATGACCACCGCGCGCTTGAGCGACAGCTTCGGGGTGAGTTCGCCGCCCTCTTCGGTCCAGTCGATCGGGAGGATGCGGATCTTCTTGATCGCCTCGGCGTGCGAGACCAGCTTGTTGGTGGCCGCGACCGCGTCATTGATCTCGGCGACCAGGGCCGGGTTCTCGATGACGTGCTCGATCGGGGTGTCGGCGCCAATGCCGTTGCGCTCCAACCACGCCGGGAGGGTGTCCTGGTCGAGGGTGACCAGCGCGCCGATGAACGGCTGGCCGTCGCCGACGACCATGACCTGGCTGATCAGCGGGTGCTGGCGCAGGGAGTCCTCGAGCATGGTCGGGGAGACGTTCTTGCCGCCCGCGGTGACCAGGATTTCCTTCTTGCGGCCGGTGATGGAGATGAAGCCGCTGTCGTCGATGGCGCCGAGGTCGCCGGTCTTGAACCAGCCGTCGGCGTCGAAGGCGTCCTTGGTGGCTTCCTCGTTCTTCCAGTAGCCGGAGAACACGACCGGGCCGCGGATGAGCAGCTCGCCGTCCTCGGCGACCTTGGCGCCGTGGCCGGGCAGCGGGCGGCCGACCGAGCCGACCTTGATGAAGCGCGGGGTGTTCACGCTGACGGCGGCGGTGGATTCGGTGAGGCCGTAGCCCTCGTAGATGGTGACGCCGGCGCCGCGGAAGTAGTGACCCAGGCGCGAACCCAGCGGTCCGCCACCGGAAACGGCCGACTCGCACTGGCCGCCCATGGCCTCGCGCAGCTTGCTGAAGACCAGCTTGTCGAACAGCATGTGCTGGGCCTTGAGCAGGATGTTCGGCCCGCTCTTCTCCTGCGCCCGGCTGTAGGCGATGGCGATCTCGGTGGCGTAGTCGAAGATCTTGCCCTTGCCGCCGTCGTGCGCCCTCTGCTTGGCGCCGTTGAACACCTTCTCGAAGACGCGCGGCACCGAGAGGATGAAGTGCGGCTTGTACGCGCCGAACTGCTCGACCAGCGTGGACCAGTCGGAGGTGTGGGCGACGGTGACGCCGGCGTCGAACGCGGCCAGCGCGACGGCGCGGGCGAAGACGTGGGCCAGCGGCAGGAACAGCAGCGACTTGCGGCCGGGGCGCAGGAACTCGCTCATGGCGGAGCGGTCGGCGGCCGACTCGGCGTACAGGTTGGCGTGCGAGAGCATGACGCCCTTGGGGCGGCCCGTGGTGCCGGAGGTGTAGATGAGGGTGGCCGGGGAGGCGGCCTTCACCTGGGCACGGCGCTCGTGCACGAGCGCGTCGTCGAGGTCCTTGCCGCGGGCGATCAGGTCGGCGATCGCGCCCTTGTCGATCTGCAGGGTCTCCTGCAGATCACCAAGTCCGCCTTCGATTTCCGCGACGGTGGCACGGTGCTTGTCGTTCTGGACGACGATCGCCTTGGTGCCGGAGTCGGACAGGATCCAGCGCACCTGCTCGGCGGAGGAGCTGTCGAAGATGGCGACGGTGCAGCCGCCGGCGGCCCAGATGGCGAAGTCCAGCACGACCCACTCGTAGCTGGTGGGAGCCATGATGGCGACGCGGTCACCGAGTTCGATCCCGGAGGCGATGAGGCCCTTGGCAACGTCGGTGACGGCCTTGGCGAATTCGGTCGCCGTGACGTCGTTCCAGCCGCCCTTACCGTTCGGAGTGTTGAAGACGACCAGGTCGGGCGTCTGCTCCGCATGCCGGAAGGCGCCGTCTGACATGTTGGCGTTTTCCGGAATGGTGTAGGTAGCCGGGACTTCGAACTCTCGCATCGCTGCCCTTCCACAGTGGGTTTACTCGCGGGTAATTTACGCCACGCTCACATGTAACTGCCCGCGGACCGTCCGAACCGGTTCTCCGGCCGTCCGGTGTTGTGTCTTTTCCCTATCCTATTGACCGGCTTTGAGCTGGTCGCAGGGCCTGCCGGAGGAACTGCCCGAGCTCGACCGTGACCGCGGCCGCAGCGGCGGCCAGACCCGCCTGCAATTGAGAGACATGCCACAGGCCGCGCGTCTCGGTGAACTCGGTGGCGACGCCCGCCGCGCGCAGTTGCGCGACGAGCCGCGTGCACTGGTCGTGCAGCAGCTCGTCCACATCCGCCTGGACGTAGGTCGGCGGCAGTCCGCGCAGCTCGCCGAGCATCGGCGCGTAGCCGGTGTCGGAGCCGTCGCCGCCGCCGAGATAGGCCGCGGCGCAGGCGCGCGACCACGGCTTGTTGATGACCAGATCGCGGGCGCGGGTGGGCACCTCGTTCGGGTCGCCCCACGGCGCGATCAGACCCAGCGCGGCCGGAGTCATGCCGTGCCGGTCGCGCAGCCGCTCGGCCAGCGCGAGCGAGAGCCCGCCTCCGGCCGAATCACCGGCCACCGCAATGCGATCGGGCCGGTACCCCGCGGCCACCAGTTCCAGGAACGCCGCCTCGGCATCCTCGAGCGCCGCCGGGAACGGGTGCTCGGGAGCCAGTCGATAGTCCAGAACCTGGACGGCACAACCGGTTTCACGAGCCAGATAACCCGCCAGCGCGCGGTGCGTGACCGGCGAGCCGACGGTATACCCGCCACCGTGCAGGTACAGCACGGTGGCGGAGTCCGAAACCGGGCCCACCGTCACGCGTTCGGCGGGACGGCCGCCCAGCCGCACCCGATCGACATGGGTACCGCGTGGCGCACGCTGCGCCACCGCTCCCCAATCCATCAGTGCCCGTTGGACATTGAACGGGAGCCGGTGATGGAGCATGACCCGGAAGACCGGATTCAATGCGGCACGGACGAGGGGCAGCGGCAGTGTCACATCGGGCATGACGGAGCGTCTTTCAGTTGTCTAGGGCAGGAAGCGCTTCTGCACCACAGCGGAAATCCGCTGGTAGTACGAGGCGGTAGTGCGCACGAACAAATCCAGGGCCTTGGCCTCCCAGCCGATGAGCACCCGGCCGTGGCCCTTGCGCACGGCCTCGGTGATGGTCTGCGCGGCCATCTCCGGGGTGTGCATGGCCAGCTTGGAGTCGAAGAGCGCGGCCAGGTTCTTCTGGTCGAGGCCCTCGGCGACGGTGGCATTGCGGGCGACGGCGGTCTTGATGCCGCCGGGGTGCACGCAGGTGACCTTGACCGGCTTGCCGCTCATCAACATTTCCTGGCGCAGCGCCTCGGTGAAACCGCGCACCGCGAACTTGGCTGCGTTGTAGGCACTCTGGCCGGGAACGGCGATCAGGCCGAAGAGGCTGGAGATGTTCACGACGTGCCCGGCGCCGGACTCGATCAGGTACGGCAGGAACGCCTTGGTGCCGTTGACGACGCCCCAGAAGTCGACGTCCATGATGCGCTCGACGTCCTTGAACGACGTCTCGAGCACATCGCCGTGATGCGCGATACCCGCGTTGTTGTAGATCTGATTGACCTTGCCGAAGTGTTTCTTCACCTCATCGGCGTAGAGCAGCACCGACTCGCGCTCGGCCACGTTGAGGCGATCGGATTTGATCTTCACGCCGAACTTCTCGCAGCGCTTGACCGTTTCGGCCAGGCCCTCGGTGTCGATGTCGGACAGCGCCAGGTGCGCGCCGCGCCCGGCCAGGTTCTCCGCCAGCGCGCGGCCGATGCCGGAACCCGCACCGGTGATCACGCAGACCTTGTCCTTGAAGTAAGCATCGTTGCTCACGATTACCGCTTTCGGTTGTCTGGAGTGGGTGACTTAAACGGCCTGTGCGACAGGCTCGGTGGTCGTGTCGTAGGCCGAGACATCGAAATGCTCCAGCAGACTACGGAACCGGAAGGTGAAGTCGGGCCACAGCGTGGTGTTGTTGCCGTGCTTGTCGAGGTACCAGGAGGCGCAGCCGCCGGTGCTCCACACCGCGCCCCGCAGCTTGCGCTGCAGTTCGCTGTTGAACTCGTCCTGCACGTCCTTGCGCACCTCGACGGTGCGCAGGCCGAGCTTGTCGAACTGTTCGACGGCGTCGGCGATGTAGTTGATCTGCGATTCGATCATGAACACCATCGAGGTGTGGCCCAGGCCCACGTTCGGGCCCAGCATGAAGAACATGTTCGGGTAGTTGTGGATGGCCGAGCCCTTGTAGCCCTGCTGGCCGATGGCGTCGAAAACCTCTGCCAGGGTACGGCCGTCGCGCCCGGCGACGGTGTCGTAGACCGGCGAGTCGGTGACGTGGAAGCCGGTGGCCACGATGATGGCGTCGACCTCGCGCTCCTCGCCGTCCTTGGTGACGATCGAGTTGGCGCGGATCTCCTTGATGCCGTCGGTGACGACGTCCACGTTCTCGCGGCTCAGCGCCGGGTAGTACTCGTTGGAGATGAGCATGCGCTTGCAGCCGATGCGGAAGTTCGGCGTCACCTTGCGGCGCAGCTCCGGATCGCGCACCTCGGCGAACAGCTTGGCGCGGGCCACCGCCTCGAGGGCGAGCATGGCGGGCGGGAACTTGGCCAGGCCGACCACCTGGGTCTCGCGGGCGGCGTAGATGCCGGCGCGGTAGAGCGCCCGCAGCGCCGGAATGTGCTTGAGCGCGAACTTCTCCGGGGCCAGGTACTCGCGGTCGCCACGGGGCAGCAGCCACGGCGCGGTG
This sequence comes from Nocardia sp. JMUB6875, assembly GCF_041154655.1. Classification (NCBI taxonomy): domain Bacteria; kingdom Bacillati; phylum Actinomycetota; class Actinomycetes; order Mycobacteriales; family Nocardiaceae; genus Nocardia; species Nocardia sp. JMUB6875. The sequence goes on along the minus strand of NZ_BAAFGR010000097.1, from coordinate 14,356 downwards.
CGCTGGTACACGTCCAGGTGCGCGACCTTGGGCGCGATGCTGGGGACGATCTGGATGGCCGACGCGCCGGTGCCGATGACGGCGACGCGCTTGCCGGTCAGATCGGAGTCGTGGTTCCAGCGGGCGGAGTGGAAGATCTCGCCCCGGAAGTCGTTGATGCCCTTGATGTCCGGCAGGTTCGGCTCGCACAGCGCGCCGACCGCGGAGACCAGGATGTCGGCGGTGTACGGACCCTGGCTGGTCTGGATCTCCCAGCGAGCGTCCTCGGCGTTCCAGCGCGCGCCGGTCATCTCGCAGTCGAAGACGTGCTTGTCGCGCACCTGGTACTTGTCGGCGACGCCCTGGATGTAGCGCTGGATCTCCGGCTGCTTGGAGAACGAGCGCGACCATTCCGGGTTCAGCGCGAAGGAGTACGAGTACAGCTGCGAGGGCACATCGCAGGCCGCGCCCGGATAGGTGTTGTCGCGCCAGGTGCCGCCCACGTCCTTGCCGCGCTCGAGCACGAGGAAGTCGGTGCGGCCCTGCTGGCTCAGGCGAATGGCCAGGCCCAGGCCGGAGAACCCGCTGCCGACGATGATCACGTGCGCGTGCCGGGCTTCCCGGTTGCCGACAGCTTTGTCTGTAACCTTGCGACTCATATACGCGAGGGTAGGGTCTTATTGAGCGGGAGTCAACAGTATTGACTCGCGTTCAGTAAGCTTGGACTCATGACCAAGGAGCGCGCCGTGAGCAGCACACCGGAAAACCGGGTCAAGCGCGTGCGCCTGAGTCCCGCCGAACGCCGCGAGCAGTTGATCACACTCGGCACGCGCATGCTGCGCGAACGTGCCCTCGAGGACATCTCGATCGGCGAGATCGCCGAGCAGGCGGGCATCTCCCGCGGGCTGCTGTTCCACTACTTCCCCACCAAGCAGGACTTCCACCTCGCGATCATCCAGCACGCCAATGCCACGCTGCTGGAACGCACCACACCCGACCCGGCGCTGTCCATGTTCGACATGCTCCGCGACGCCGTCGAGCGCTACATCGACTACGTCACCGAGAACCGCACCTCCTACCTCGCTCTCCTCCGCGGCCCCGCCAGCGCCAGCCCCGAACTGGTCACCCTGGTCAACGCCACCCGCATGGCCCTGGTCGACCGCATCCTCGCCGAGGCCCCCCTCCCCACCGACGATCCGGACCGCCCCCGCCTGCGCCTGGCCGTCCGCGGCTGGATCGCCTTCGTCGAGGAAACCACCCTGACCTGGCTCCGCGAAGAACCCATCACCCGCGACGACCTCGTCGACATGCTGGTCACCTCCCTCCCCGCCCTGGCCCTGAACGCGGATCTGTCTGCCGCCCTTCAGCAATAACCGGTCCCTCCCTCATCGGCGCGGCCGCGATCAACGCGGCGGGCACGAAAGTCATTGCGGCCCAGCGGCGGGGCGAGGATGCTTGTCGGGATGGGGAGCCAGGCGTTCGACGCCGGGGAATTCGCGGCGGAACTACAGCGGATCATCAAGGCCACAGCCGATGCCGTGTCCACCGAGGGGCCGGTGAATCCACTGGTGGAGAAGGTATTCGGGCATCTGGGCCTGGATCCCGCGGCGGTCACGGTGGTGACGCAGGAGTGGCCGAGCTGGGAGCACGCGAATCTGCAACGCGGGGTGGATGCCTATGTGGGCGAACGTGGATCCGCACCGGACTGGTTCGGGATCGCGGGGGCGCAGCGCTCGGGCGACGACTTCATCGGATTGCTGGCCAACGCCCGGCACGGGCGGTGGTACGAGCTCGGCACGGTCGACTACGCCACGGTCGCCATCGGGCCGGACAAGTCGATCGAGGCGGTGAAGCTGGGGCTGGTGAACGCCACCGCGCCCGACGGCGTACCGGTCGTGCTGTGCGTGCGCGGACCGGACATGCGGTTCGGCAACACCCAGGCCTGCCAGCTGACAGTGCTTGCGGCCGAGCGGGTTACCGCGACCGCCGCCCGCGAGCGCATCGAGGAGCTGATGGCCGAGCACGACGTGTATCGCGGGCAGGTGCTGGCCTTCGGGATCAGCGAGCATCGCGGGAACGAACTGCTCACCTTCCTGCCGCGGCCGCATCTGAGCGCGGCGGATGTGGTGCTGCCCGACGGCGTGCTGGATCTGATCGAACGCCACACCGTCGGCATCGCCGAGCACGGCGCGCGATTGCGGGCGGCGGGGCAGCACGTGAAACGTGGTCTGCTGCTGCATGGTGCGCCCGGCACCGGCAAGACACACACCGTCCGGTATCTGATGGGGCGGCTGCCCGACGCCACCGTCATCGTGATCAGCGGACCCGCCATGCGGCTGATCAATGCCGCGTCGGCGCTGGCGCGGCGGCTGCAACCGAGTGTGGTGGTGGTCGAGGACGTGGATCTGATCGCGAAGGACCGCAGCTACAGCCCGAGCGGAAATCCATTGCTGTTCAGCCTGCTCGACGCCATGGACGGGATCGGCGGGGACGCGGATGTCACCTTCCTGCTCACCACCAACCGGGCCGGGGAGTTGGAGACGGCGCTGGCCGATCGGCCGGGGCGGGTCGATCTGGCGGTGGAGATTCCGCGGCCGGACGCGCGGGGTCGGGCGGCACTGCTGGCGCTCTACAGCAGCGGATTGACGGTGACCGCCGATCTCGAGCCGATCGTGGCGGCGACCGCCGGGCAGACCGCCTCGTTCATCAAGGAGCTGCTACGGCGCGCGGCGCTGCGGGCGATCACGGCGCATCCCGAACAGCAGCAGGTGAGCGTGGACGATGCGGATCTGACCGCCACGCTGGGCGAGATGAACGATGCCGCATCGGCTCTCACCCGTTCGCTGCTCGGCGCGCCGAACGGTCAGGACTCGAACTCGTAGCCGGAGTGGTCGCCACGGGAGGAGACCGCGGTGATCAGGGCGGCCAGCAGGATCATGATTGCCGAGACTTCCAGGGCGACGTCGAGGCCGCGATGGAAGGCGGCGTAGGTGGCGTTGATGACGTCGTTGACTATGGGGCCGTAGGCGGCGGAGGCGGACGCGTCGCCGCCATTGGGGACCTTGCCGGTTTCTATGGCATCGATGACTATCGCCTGGAAATTGGCGGGGATGCCTAGCTGGTTCAGGCGGTCGGTCAGGTCGGAGTTCAGGAACGAATTCACCAGGGAGCCAAGGGCTGCGACGCCGACCACCGCGCCTACCTGGCGCATGGTGTTGGTTGCGGCGGCGGCCATGCCGGAGTGTTCGGGTGGGACGCCGGAGAGGACCGCTGAGGTGAGGGGGACGACGGCGATGCCGAAACCCAGTCCGGCCAGGGTCAACGCCAGGGACAGCTGAGCGAATTGGGGTGAGATGCTCAGCGTTTCGCGGGTCAGGAGGATTCCGGCGGCACCCAGGACGCAGCCGGTGATCATGGGGGTGCGGGAGCCGCGCCGCGCCACCCAGTAGCCCGCGTACAGCGCGCCCAGGATGATGGCTGCGGCCATGGGGGCGAACACTTCCGCGGTGCGCCAGCCCGAATAGCCCACCACCTCTTGGAGATACAGGGCGGTGAAGAAGAAGATCGAGAAGATGCCGAAGTAGACGGCGAAGGCGACGATCAAGGCGCTGCGCACCATCGGGACCTTCAGATAGTGGAAGTCGAACATGGGATTTCGGGCCCGCGCCTCGATGGCGACGAAGGCCGCGAAGGCGCAGCCGCCGATCACGAACAGCGTGATCACCGTGGCCGCGCCGTAGCCGGACTCCTCCCCCGCAATGCCCGCGTAGATCACGCAGCCGAGAAACGCCGAGCCCGTAACGAATCCGGCCAGATCGACCGGACCGGGTTGCGGGTCAGCGGATTCCGGTACGTATCGCAGCGCCGCGGCCAGCACCACCGCGGCGACCGCGAGGTTGAACCAGAACACCGAACGCCAGCCGAATGCCCCGACCAGGACGCCGCCGAGCACCGGTCCCAGCGCCAAGGCCAGCCCGGACACCGCCGCCCAAGCGCCCAGTGCGCGAGCGCGTTCCGCGCGATCCGGGAACACGTGCCGGATGACCGACAGCGTGCCGGGTTCCGAGGCCGCCGCGCCCAAGCCCATGACCGCGCGGCCCGCGATGAGCACCGCCACCGTGGGTGCGAGCGCCGACAGCACCGATCCGGCGGCGAACACCGCGAGCCCGGCGACCATGACACGCTTTCTCCCCCACCGATCCCCGAGCGATCCGGCGGTCAGCATGAGGCTGGCGAAGACCAGTGTGTACGCGTTCACCACCCACTGCAGCGAGACCACACCCGCGTGCAGATCCGACTGGATATCACCGAGGGTGACGCTGACGACCGTGGTGTCCAGGAAGGTCACGAACAGCACGGCCGTCACGGTGGCCAGGGCGACGCGCGGACGCGCCGCCGTCCCGAGCTCGCGCATGTCAGCTGGTGGGTGTGACCGACCCGGTCGAGCAGGGCGCGGGTGGTTTGCCCTGCGTCTCGAGCGAGAGCAGATCGCAGAAGGTGGCGGCCGCGACCTTCCACGCGCCGGCGGCCAGCACTGCGCCGCCCGGCTGATCCTGCAGTGCGGGCGTGCCGTTGAGCGAGACCGTGAACACCACGTCGGCCTTGTCGGTGCCGACCGCCTTCACGCTCGACACGGTCGCCTTGCTGCCCTTGGCGATGGGTGAATCCGCCTGCGCCTTGATGGTGTCGGCGAAGGCCTGCCCGTTCTCGAGCAGCGCGATCTTCTGATCGGCGGAGGTGCTGCCGTCGAAGAACTTCTGGTAGACGTCGGTGACGGCCTGCACCAGCGCGGTGTCTCCGGCGGCGGCCGGAGTGCCGGTTTGGTGGGTGGTCTTGGGTTCTTTGCCCGACACACCGCACCCGGCGAGCACGGCCGCCGTGAGCGCGCACAGCATTGTCGCTGTAAAGGTGCGCAGCGCAAGGGATTTGGATAATGCGATCCGATTCGACATGCCTCGGCCTCCCTGGGCGACGGAACGGCATGAACGACAAATCAGACTACTCGCCCTGTGCGGGCGGCGGACCGAGATGGAAGGCGCGCAAGCTCTTCCCGGGCTAGAGCGAGTGCGCGTCGAGCCAGTCGCGCGCCACCGACGCGGGGACCGCGCCCTGGTCACGGACCTGGTGAATCATGTCGGCCAACTCGGTGGTGGTGAGTTCGCCTGCCACGTAATTGAGTTTGCGGATCTGCTGATCGGTGAGCGCGGCCTTGCGCATGACCGGCAGCACGCTGGCGGCGCGGAAGGCGTAGTCCGGATCGGCGAGCGAGGTCAGATCCACGCCGCCGTCGGGCAGGAACGCGGGCGGCCCGGCCAGCACACCGAGCTGAATCTCGCCGTCGGAGAGAGCTTTTCGCAGGTCGGCGTCGTTGGAGTAGGTGATCGAGTGGGCGAACTCGCAGTGGTAGACGCTGCGCAGCGGGGTCAGCACATCGCGCTGGGGATCGAGCGGGGCACGCAGGGAGTCCAGCGGCGGGCCGGTGGTGATGCCGACGGTCAGCCCCTCGCAGCGCGGGCCCAGATCCTTCAGCGAGGTCGGATAGTCCGGGTTGCGGGAGGCCGCGGCGACCACGGTCGGGCGCAGGTCGGTGCCGTCGGCGGGATCGGAGTCGACGACACCCTCCGGAAGCGCCTTGGACACGGCCGCATTGACGGCGTCGGGTTTGGTGGCGGTCGCGGTGGAGTCCAGCGCGCTCAGCAGGTCACCGCTGACGTCACCGAAGAGCGCGATGGTGTCGGAGTCCAATCCGGCCAGCAGGTCCGGGCGCTGCCCCATGCGGTCCTTGGTCCGCGTGTGCGCCCCGGTTCGCGCCAGCGCCCCGGCGTAGATCTCGGCGATCATCATCGACTCCGCCGAATCCCCCGCACCGACCGTCAATACCGGCCCGGAATCCTTGCTTCCGCAGGCGACGGCGACCGCCGCCACCAGGATGACCAGCAGTGGCCGCGTCAGGCGGCGCGCGAGGGAGGCGGTTGCGGCGGACACGCGCAACAGTCTGCCGCAGAGTGATCCCAGTTCTTCCACAGGGTGACAGTGCCTATCAAAAATAACGGGGCCCCGGCCACGATTGCTCGACCGGATCGGCCAAATGAGCGAAACCGACCACAGGTAGGCAACGTTCACGGGAACACCCGGGCAATATGGACAGTTAGGTCTGTTTCGGGGTGATCTTCGCCCCGCCCGCCGCAGGCACCCCGCTCGGAAGGACGACAGTGCACTCGCTCATCACCACGCGCGCCGACGGCAGGCGCATCTCCCGGACAGTACTCAGGATTCTCGCCGCGTCGGTGGCGCTGGCCGCGGCCATGGCGTTGTCCGCCTGTGGCGGCAGCTCGTCCAACCCGCTCAGCAGCGGGGGCGACTGCGGCGGCGACACCAATAAGCTCACCGTCGGCTCGGCCAATTTCCCGGAATCCGAGACCGTCGCCGACGTGTACGCGGAAGCGCTGCGCGCCAACGGCTTCGGCATCGACACCAAGCTCAATATCGGCAGCCGCGAGGCGTACGTGCCCGCGCTGAAGGACTGCTCCATCTCGCTGATTCCGGATTACACCGGCAACCTGCTGCAGTACCTGGACAAGTCGTCCACCGCGACCTCGCCCGACGAGGTGAATGCCGCGCTGACCAAGGCGCTCGGCGACAAGCTGGCCATCGGCACCCCCGCGCCCGGTGAGGACTCCGACGCGGTCGTGGTCACCAAGGCCACCGCCGACAAGTGGAACCTGAAGAGCATCGCCGACCTGGCCCCGCACTCGGCCGAGGTGAAACTGGCCGCGCCCGCGGAATTCTCCGAGCGTCCGGGCGGGCTGCCGGGCCTGAAGAAGAACTACGGCCTGGACATCCCGACCGCCAACTTCGTGCCGATCGCCGACGGCGGCGGCCCCGCCACGGTGAAGGCGCTGGTCGACGGCCAGGTCACCGCGGCCGACATCTTCACCACCTCCCCGGCCATCGTCGCCAACAACCTGGTGGTGCTGACCGATCCCAAGCACAACTTCCCGCCGCAGAACGTGGTGCCGCTCTACAACGCCGCCAAGAAGAGCGACAAGCTGACCAAGGTGCTCAACGCGGTCTCGGCGAAACTGAGCACGGCCGAACTGATCTCGCTGAACACCGCCGTCTCCGGCACCGCCAAGACCGAGCCCGCCGCGGCCGCCAAGGCATGGGTGAGCGCGCAGGGACTCGACAAGCCGATCGCCTAAGGGAAGGCAAAAGCACGGTGTCCGACATCGAATTCAGCGGCGTCAGCAAGACGTACCCGGATGGCACCACCGCCGTCCACCACCTCGACCTGCGCATCGAATCCGGGTCGTTCACCGTGTTCGTCGGGCCCTCCGGCTGCGGCAAGACCACCTCCATGCGGATGATCAACCGCATGATCAGCCCGACGGCGGGGACCATCACCGTTGGCGAGCAGGATATTTCGCGAATCGATCCGGTGAAGCTGCGGCTCGGGATCGGGTATGTGATCCAGAACGCGGGTCTGCTGCCGCATCGGACCGTGGTCGACAATGTGGCCACGGTGCCGGTGCTGCGCGGGCAGTCGCGCAGTGCGGCGCGCAAGGCGGCGCTGGAGGTCATGGACCGGGTCGGGCTGGATCGCGGTCTGGCGCAACGGTATCCGTCGCAGCTGTCCGGCGGTCAGCAGCAGCGCGTGGGTGTGGCCCGCGCGCTGGCGGCGGATCCGCCGATCCTGCTCATGGACGAGCCGTTCAGCGCCGTCGACCCGGTAGTGCGCACCGAACTGCAGGTCGAAATGCTGCGACTGCAGGCCGAATTGCGCAAGACCATCGTCTTCGTGACCCACGATATCGACGAGGCCATCAAGCTCGGCGATCACATCGCGGTCTTCGGGCCGGGCGGCTACCTGCAGCAATACGATGTGCCGCAGACCGTACTCGCCCAGCCCGCCACCGATTTCGTGGCCGGATTCGTCGGCCGCGACCGCGGATACCGGGAGCTGTCCTTCCGGCCCGCAGATACCGTTCCGCTGCAAGAGCTTTCGACCGTTACCCCGGACCAGGTGCACGACATCCGGCTGGAGAAGGGCGAATGGCGGCTCGTCATCAACGACGCCAAGAAGCCCGTCGGCTGGATCGACACCACCGGCGTGGAGGGCGTCCGCGCCGGGCACCCCCTCGCCGACAGCGTGGCTGCGGGCGGCTCCCTCTTCCCGCCCGGCGGCGACCTGCGCCAGGCCCTCGACGCCACCATCTCCTCCCCCTCGGAAATCGGTGTGGCCGTGGATGATTCCGGTGCGGTCCGCGGCGCGATCTATGCCCGCGACGTGCTCGAACAGCTGCACCGCCAGCGCACCGCCGAGGACGCCGAACGCAACCGCGTCTTCTTCGAGGAGTCCCGGTGAGGTATCTCATCGACAATTTCGACGAGATCGCGGGATACGCGCGTACGCATCTGTATCTGGCGTTGGTGCCGCTGCTGCTGGGGCTGGCCATCGCGGTGCCGGCGGGGGCGCTCGCGCATCGGGCGCGCTGGCTGCGGCGGATCACCACCACGGCGGCGAGCATCGCGTACACGATTCCGTCGCTGGCGCTGTTCGTCATCCTGCCGCCGCTGCTGGGGATCGGGGTCATCGATCCGTTTAACGTCGTTATCGCGCTGACCATCTACTCGGTGGCGCTGCTGGTGACGGCCGTGCCGACGGCACTGGATTCGGTGCCGTCCGAGACCCTCGAGGCCGCCGACGCCATCGGGTACACCCGGCTGCGCCGCGTGCTCACCGTCGACTTTCCGCTCGCGCTACCGGTTTTCATCGCCAACCTGCGCGTCGTCGCCGTCACCAATATCTCGATGGTGACCGTCGGCGCGCTGATCGGCGTGGGCGGGCTGGGCAAGCTGTTCACGCAGGGGTATCAGCGCGACTACCCCGACGAGATCATCGCGGGCATCATCGTCGTGCTGGTGCTGGCCCTGATCGTGGACCGATTGCTGTTCGTACTGGGCAGATTCGCGACGCCGTGGCTGAAAGGTCGTGCGGCGTGAACCTTTTCCTCGACGCCTGGCATTTCCTCACCGACGGCGCGAACTGGTCCGGGCCCACCGGGATCGGGCGGCGGCTGCTCGAGCATCTGTATTACAGCGTGCTGGCCGTGGGGCTCTCAGCGGTGATCGCGGTGCCGATCGGGCTGTTGATCGGGCACACCCGGCGCGGGTCGGCGCTCATCGTGGGATTCGCGAACTCCATGCGCGCGCTGCCGACCCTGGGCGTGCTCACCTTCGTGGTGCTGCTCCTGGGATTGGGCCTGACGCCGCCGCTGCTGGCGCTGCTCACCGTCGGCATTCCGCCGCTGCTGGCCGGGGCCTACGCCGGGATCGCGAATGTGGATCCGCTGGTGGTGGATTCCTCGCGGGCCATGGGGATGAGCGAGCCGCGGGTGCTGTTCCAGGTCGAGCTGCCCAACTCGCTGCCGGTGTTGTTGAGCGGGCTGCGCGCGGCGACGCTGCAGGTGGTGGCGACCGCGACCATTGCCGCCTATGTGAATCTCGGTGGGCTGGGGCGCTACATCTTCGACGGCATCAGCCTGTACCGCTATGACAAGGTCTTGGTCGGCGCGATTCTGGTGGCCGCGCTGGCGCTGGTGCTGGACGGGCTGCTGGCGTTCGCGGTATGGCTGAGCGTGCCCGGGACCGGGCGGCTGCGCAAGGTCACCGGCCGCGTCTGATCCCCCGGTGGCGGGCCATATTTGAAACAGCCGCATTGACCTTTGACTGTGATCGGGGTCACGATGTCTCCTGGCATACCCATCCGAGACAGGAGGCTCGCAGTGAAGGCTCGCGACATCATGCACCGGAGCGCGGAATGTATCCCCGCCGATGAAACCCTGGACCGCGCCGCCCAGGTCATGCGCAATATGGATGTCGGCGCACTCCCCATCTGTGACGGCGAACAGCTGATCGGCATGCTCACCGACCGCGACATCGTGGTGAACTGCGTGGCCATGGGACACGATCCGAGCCGCGTGCGCGCGGGCGATCTGGCCCAGGGGCGCGTGTGGTCGGTGGACGTCGACACCGATATGAACACCGTGCTCGACGTCATGGAGCAGAACCAGGTCAAGCGGATGCCGGTGCTCGATATGCGCAAGGGCAACCAGCTGGTCGGCATGATCTGCGAGTCGGACCTCGCCAAGAACGTCAGCGATAAGCAGCTGGCCGAATTCATCACCGCGGTCGCGGTCCCGCACTAGGTTCCGGTCCCGGTTCGCAGCGGATTCACAGCGAGGGACCGCATTATTGCCGGGTGCAACCGGGACGCATTCTTGTCATCGAGGACGCCGAGGCCATTCGGGCCGCGGTGGGAGCCGGGCTGTCCGCCGCCGGGCACGAGGTGCTCGGGCGCGCGGACGGCGGGCTGCTGGAACAGGACCTCGCGCAATTCCGGCCCGATGTCGTCGTGCTCGATGTGATGCTGCCCGGGCGGGACGGCTTCGCGCTGCTGGAATCGGTGCGGGCGCGGTCGGCGGCGGGGGTGGTCATGCTCACCGCCCGCGACGGTGTCGAGGATCGGGTGCGCGGGCTGCGGGCGGGGTCCGACGATTACGTGGTGAAGCCCTTCGACCTCACCGAGCTGGTGGCGCGGGTCGAGGCGCTGCTGCGGCGGATGGGAAAGCTGCAGAGCCGCATCGTGATCGGGGATGTCGAAGTCGATGTGGACGCGGGCGGCGCCTGGCGGGGCGGGCATTCCTTGACCCTGACAGCAACCGAATTCAAGCTACTGGCGTACCTCGCCGCGCAGCGGGACCGGGTGCTCACCAAGACCCAGATCCTCACGGCCGTCTGGGGATACGAGGATTACGACACCAACCTGGTCGAGGTGCACGTGAGCGCGCTGCGGCGCAAGCTCGAGGAGCACGGGGAACGGGTGGTGCACACCGTGCGCGGGCTCGGGTACACGTTGCGGGCGCCGCGATGAACGCTGCGGGAATGAAGACCGTATCGCTGCGCTGGCGGGTGACTCTCACGGCCGCACTGGTTTCCGGGATCGTTCTGGTCTTGGTGGCGGTGCTGGTGCGCGGATTGTTCGGGCTGGTGGTGGCGCGCAGCGAGAACACGGTGCTGACCGATCGGGTGCAATTGGCGAAACAGCTGGCACAGCAAGGTGTTTCGCCGGAGGAGTTGATCGCGAGGGTTGATACGCATTCGGTGCGGGTGCGGCTGGTCCTCGCCGACGGACGCAGCTACGGGAGCCTGGAACACAAGCTGGCGGAGGACAGCACCACCAAGACCCGCTTCGTCCGGCTGGCCGGGCCGGGGACGCTCAACGACTCGCGGCTCACCCTACAGATCGATACGCCACTGCTGGCGCGGGTGCAGTCCCGGCTGGGATTGCTTCTGCTGCTTGCCTGTTCGGGAGCGATCGCCGTGATCGTGCTCGGCCTGTGGCTGCTCGTGCACAGAGCGCTCGCACCCCTGGACACCATGACCCGGCTGGCCCGCGATATCGCCCACGGCCATCTCGGCCGCCGCCTGAATCCGTCCCGCACCGACACCGAACTCGGCCGCACCGCAGCCGCTTTCGACGAAATGCTCGACGCCCTGGAGGGCGCTCTCCGCGACACCGCCGCCGCCGAATCCCGCGCCCGCGCCTCCGAACAACAGATCCGAGCCTTCGTAGGCGACGCCGCCCACGAACTCCGCACCCCCATCACCGGCGTCCGCTCCCTGGCCGAGGCCGTCGTCCAACAGCCCGCCGACACCGACCCCGAAGACCGCCAGCGCATGCTGCTCCTCCTGGTCCGCGAAACCCAGCGCGCAGGTCGACTGGTAGATGACCTCCTCGACCTGGCCCGCATCGACGCCGGGCTGCAATTGCGCCTCGAGGAGGTGAATCTGCGTACCCTGACCGCCACCCACCTCGACCGCATGCGAATGCTCCACCCGGACATCGACTTCCAACTCACCGGCGACGATCCCACGCCGGTCATCGCCGACCCGGAGCGAATCGGCCAGATCCTCACCAACCTGCTCACCAATGCCTGCCAGGCCATGCGGAACCGAGGCGTCATCGCGACCGACCTCCGAACGGTCTCTGGCACAGTCGAACTCACAGTCTCGGATTCCGGCCCCGGCGTGCCGCCCGAAGACCGCGACCGCATCTTCGACCGCCTGGTCCGCCTCGACCCCGCCCGCGACCACCGCCCCGACGGCTCCGGCCTGGGCCTGTCCATCGCCCGCGGCCTGGCCCGCGCCCACGGCGGCGAGCTGAGCTGCGCCGCACCCGATCTCGGCTCCTCCGGAGCGGTGTTCGTTCTCCGTATCCCCCGTAATGGGCCTATTCCTACATTTACCGCCGACTGATCGCAGATTCCTGCGAATTTCACTGCGGAAATGTAGGTCCAGGCCCATCCGGGCGGCCCACGGCCGAATCAGTGAGCGGCGCGAGGCTCGTTCGGCAGCTGCTCCGGCTCGGCTTCGGCGGTCGCGCCGAGACTCGCCAGCAGGCGCAGGTTGTCGTGGGCGGCGGTGTCCGGGGCGGCCGACATCACGACCAGTTCGGCGTCGGCGTCGGGGAGGGCGAAGTTCTCCTGGTGCAGTTCCATGGGGCCGACCAGGGGATGGTTGTAGGTCTTGCGGCCGTGGGTGCGGGTGCGGACGTCGGCGCGGGCCCAGAGCTTGCGGAAGCGTTCGCTGCGCATGGCGAGTTCGCCTATGAGGGAAGCCAATTCGGGGTCGTCGGGGTGGCGGCCCGCGGCCAGCCGCAGGTGGCCGACGGTGTCGAGGGTGCAGCCGTCCCAACCGGCGAACAGCTTGCGGCCTTCCTCGGTGAGGAAGAGGTGGCGGGCGATGTTCAACCCTTGTGCGGGACGTCCGTAGAGCAGGTCGGCGAGGCGGTTGGCGGCCAGGATCGTCATGCGATGGTCGATGAGGAACGCGGGGGCGTCGGCGACCAGCTCGAGGACCCGCAGCAGTTCGGGGCGCAGCCGGGTGGCGGATGCCGGCCGGGACGCCCGCCCGCTCCGATGCGCGAGCCGGTGCAGGTGATCGCGTTCCACCTCGTCCAGACCGAGCACCCGCGCGAGCGCGTCGAGCACCTGCGCCGAGGGTTGCCGCGCCCGGCCCTGTTCCAGCCGCACGTAGTAGTCGACGCTGACGCCGGACAGGTGCGCGACCTCCTCGCGGCGCAGCCCGGTCACGCGGCGGCGCGAATCCACCGGGATGCCCGCGGTTTCCGGGTCGACCCGGGCGCGCCGGGTGCGCAGGAAGTCGGCCAAATCGTCCATCGCTCCAGTATCGGGCGTGAAACCGACCGACCGGGTGGCCCTGTGAGTACCAGGAAGTCCGGTCCTACGGAAAAAGCGTCCCTGAACGGCGGCGGCCGGGCGCTCCAAGATCGAGGTCACATCGATCCGAGGAGCAGAAATGAAAGTCTTCATCGTGCACGCCCACCCCGAACGCCGCTCGCTCAACGGCGCGCTCACCGATATCGCGGTGGACACGCTGACCGGCGCGGGCCACGAGGTCCAGGTGAGCGACCTCTACGAGATGCGCTGGAAGTCGATCATCGACGCCGACGATTTCGGCCCCGCCGCCTCCACCCCGCTCGACGCCGTCCACGACTCGGGCCGCGCCTACGAAACCGGCACCCTCACCGCCGACATCCGCGCCGAACAGGACAAGCTCTGGTGGGCCGACACCGTGATCCTGCAATTCCCGCTGTGGTGGTACACCATGCCCGCCATCCTCAAGGGCTGGGTCGACCGCGTCTTCACCTACGGATTCGGTTACGGCGTAGGCGAACACAACGAAACCCGCTACGGCGACCGCTTCGGCGAAGGCGCCCTCGCCGGCAAACGCGCCATGCTCTCCCTCACCGTAGGCGGCCCCGAATCCCACTACTCCGACCGAGGCATCAACGGCCCCATAGACGATCTCCTCTACCCCATCCAGCACGGCATCCTCTACCACCCCGGCATGCACGTCCTCCCGCCCTTCGTCCTCTACCGCACCGGCCGAATGACCCCCGAAACCTTCACCGACGCAACCAAAGCCTGGCAAGAACGCCTCCTCACCCTCGAATCCACCGACCCCATCCCCTACCGCCTCCAGAACTACGGCGACTACGAAATGCCCGCCATGCGCCTCCGCGATGGCCTCGAACTCCCCGGCCGCTCCGGTTTCGGCCTCCACCTCCACCGATGACCTGAGCGCGGGTGCGGTGTGGCTGAAGATCGTCTGAAGATGGGCATCAGATTCAGCCCATCTTCAGCCCGGCCAGGCAGATTCGACCCCATGAAACGCACCCTCGCCGCAACCCTGGCGGGCGCCGCCACAGCCACCGCGCAGGCGGGCGGCGACAGCCACACCGGGCGGTAGTAGGGCGTGCGGTCGGAGTAGCAGTTGAGCCGGAACAACAGCA